>JBFWIO010000204.1:0-6185 GCA_050255955.1 Victivallaceae bacterium | reverse complement strand
GTATAAAATGCAAGCGCGCTCATCCTGGTAAGCGATCAGTCATCAATCAAAGCGCTTGACCGGGGCGTGGCAATAAGGCTGCTTGCCGGTACGGAAATAGTAGTCCTGATGATAGGGTTCGGCGGGGTAAAAAGCGGCGGCGGGAGCAAGCTCGGTGACCACCCGGAACCCTTTGAGCTTCAACTGCGCGATCAGCTTTTCGGCGGTCGTTTTTTCGGCATCGCTCCGAAAAAAAACCTTTGAGAGATACAGCGCGCCGCGGTCGGGCCCCTGTCCGTCGCGCTGGGTGGGGTCGTGGATTTCAAAAAAACGCTTGAGAAGCGCTTCATAGGTCGTCTGTTTGGGATCGTACAGCACCTCGACCGCCTCGACGTGGCCGGTATGACCGTCGCAGACTTCCTGATAAGTCGGCGCCGGTTTGGTCCCGCCGGTGTAGCCATTCACCGCCCGGATCACCCCCGGCGACTGCTGAAGGTAATACTCGACGCCCCAGAAACAGCCGCCGGCGAAAGTCGCTTTGGCAAAACGCTCCGGGAGCTCCGCTTCCGGCACGAAATCCATTGAAATCGAGTTGACGCAGTGCCGGACATTGCGCGGCGTCAGCTTTTCGCCGGAGAAAACATGCCCGAGGTGGCCTCCGCAATGGTTGCAGACGATCTCGGTCCGCCGTCCGTCGGGATCGGGAACGCTTTTGACCGCACCCGGAATTTCGGCGTCAAAAGCCGGCCAGCCGCAGCCGGAGTTGAATTTATCCTGCGAACGGTACAGCGCCGCGCCGCAGCGGCGGCAGCAGTAGACGCCGTCGGCTTTGAAGTTGTCGAACTTCCCGGTATAGGGGGCTTCGGTCCCCTTGCCGACGATCACCCGGCTCTCTTCCGGGGTCAAAACCCGCCAGTCGCCCTGTTCATTCATCTTGTCCTCCCCGCCCGCCGCAATCGCCAGCCAGGCCAGTATGATCATCAGTCGTTTCATATTTCCCTCCGCTTCTCACCTATACTGTAACACGCCAGATCAAAAAAACCATAGTATTTTATAAAAACAGTCTGTCACCATACAATACAGCTTGACTGAATTGCGTATATCTTGCATAAGAAAACTGTAACAGGAAAAACGTGCGATGCCGAAATATCCGGAAAAAATTCGCGACCTGATATCCGGGACCGTGCGCGCCAATATCCTGCATGCCGGGATCGGGCTGATCCGCGAAGCCGGCTGGAGCGCATTCACCACCGAGCGGATCGCCGAGCGGGCGGGGGTTTCCCGCGGCGTCCTCTACAACTATTTCGCCAACAAAGAGGCGATCGCGCGCTCGATTCTTGACGCTTCGCTCCGCGAGCAGAACCGGCAACTCGCCGAGCTTGCCGCCCGCACCGGTCCGGCAAGCGGCAAGCTCCGCGCGATGGCGGCTTTTCTGTTAGAAGATTTCCTTGACCAGCGCGAACTCCACCACATCGTCATAGCTCACCTCCCGCCGCCCGGACATGCCGGTACGCCGCCGCCGGTTGAACTGTTGAACGAGCGCGATGCGATTTTTGGCGGAGTGCTCGCCGAAGGTAACCGCAACGGGGAATTCGCCGTCGCCGACCCGGCCGCGGCGGTACTGCTGCTGAGGGGCGGACTTCACGAACTGTGCATGCGTTCATTTTTCGATGGCCGGACGCCGGAAATCCGGCCGCTGATCGACATTTTTCTAAAAGGGATCGGTTGCTGAGGAAATAATATGAAAAAAACCGCTGTCATTGTCATCATTCTGCTCGCCGTCGCCGCCACCGGGTTCGGCGCGTACCGCTTCTGGCGTCCGCGGCCCGCCGCACTGACCCGCTTCAAAACCGAGGCGGTGGTGCGCACCGACGTCCTCCGCACCATCTCCGCCACCGGCACCGTCGAACCCGAGGAATTGATCAACGTCGGCGCCCAGGTCAACGGCAAGATCATGGCTTTCGGCATCGACGCCGACGGCAAAAAGGTCGATTACGGTTCACGCGTCACCGAGGGCATGGTGCTCGCCCAGATCGACGACGTGATCTACAAAGCCGAACTCCAAGAGGCCGAAGCCCAGAAAGAACAGGCCCTCGCCGCGATCATGAACGCCGAGGGCGCGATCCGCGAAGCCGAGGCCAAACACGTGCTCGACCAGAGCAACTACGGCCGGGCCGAGCGCTTGCTCAAAACCACCGCAATGTCGCAGAGCGATTACGATTCGGCCAAAGCCGCGCTCGCCACCAGCGCCGCCGCGATCATCAAGGCCAAAGCCTCGCTCAATCAGGCCCGCGCCGCCCTGAGCATCGCCGAGGCCGGGCTGATCAAGGCCAAACGAAATCTTGAATACTGTGTAATCACCGCGCCGGTTGACGGCATCATCATCGACCGCCGGGTCAGCATCGGCCAGACCGTGGTGTCAAACCAGACAGCGTCAAGCATTTTTTTGGTGGCCAAAGATTTCCGCCGGATGCAAGTCTGGGTGGCAGTCAACGAGGCCGACATCGGCAACATCAAGCCCGGGCTCCCGGTGCGCTTCTCCTGCGACGCCTTTCCGGGCGTGGTTTTTCGCGGCAGCGTCCGCAAAGTACGCATGAACGCCACCTTGTCCTCCAACGTGGTCACCTACATCGTCGAAGTCGATGCCGACAACGCCGACCGCAAACTGGTGCCGTATCTCACCGCCAACGTCCGCTTCGTCCTCGCCGAGCGGCCCGGCGTGCTGACCGTTTCGAGCGCCGCGCTGCGCTACCGTCCTGCGCCGGAACTGCTGAGCACTCCTGCTCCGGAGAAGCTCGCGCCCGGTGAAACGGTGGTCTATTTCGACGCCGGCAACGGCAAACTCAGCCCGGCGACGATCAAAACCGGTCTCGCCAACGGCCAGATCACCGAAATCTCCGGTGACCGGATCGCCGAGGACGCCAAGATCGTAACCGGAAGTGAAACCGTCATCGCCGCCGCCGCCGGGAGTTCCGATGCCAAAAGTCCATTCATCCCCACCATGCCGCGCCGCACCGGTACCGGCGGCGGTCAGCGGACACGGGGCGGTGCGAACTGAAGGGAGCCTGGTCTGATGAAATTCTTTTCCGGCATACTTATATCGCTTAATTCGCTCCGCAACAATCCGACCCGGACCGCGCTGACCATGCTCGGCATTATCATCGGCATCGCCGCGGTGATCGCGATGATGGCAATCGGCAACGGTTCCAAGCGCTCGATCCGCGCCTCGATCGAAAAAATGGGGGCCAATTCGGTGATGGTAATGCCCGGCTCGATGAGCCCGCCCGGGGCCGCCCGCCAGGCGGCGGGGAGCGCGATCAGCCTGACCGGCGCCGACGCCGATGCGATCGGGGTTTCGTGCCCCAGCGTCAGCGCCTATTCGCCGGTGGTGCGCGGCAACAACGTCCAGGTGATTTTCGGCAACCTCAACTGGTCGCCCGCCAATTTATACGGAGTCGCCCCCGCCTACTTTGAAATCCGCAACTGGCAGATCGACGAAGGCCGGTTCTTCACCACCGCCGAAGTCGATACCAATGCCCGGGTCTGCGTGGTCGGCGCCACCATCGTCAAGGAACTCTTCAAGGGACTCTCGCCGATCGGCAGTGAACTGCGGATCGGCGAAGTGACCTTCACCGTCGTCGGCGTCCTCAAGAGCAAGGGGGCCAACATGATGGGAATGGACGAAGACGACGTCGTCCTGACTCCCTGGACCACACTGCAAATGCGCGTGACAGGGTTAAAAGCGGGCAACGCCGCGAGCACCGCAAGCACCGTATCCAGCAACCCCGGCGACCGCTTCGCGGTTAGCGGAGTCGCCCTCTACCCCGAGCAAAACACGGCGATCACTAAAGACCATCTCTTCACTGCGCGCTTCACCCAGATCAACCAGATCGTCTTCTCGGCCGACTCTTCGGACAAAGTCCGGGAGGCGATCGCCGAAGTTTCCAAGCTGCTGCGCGAACGGCACCGGCTCAAAGCCACCGACGACGATGACTTCCACGTCCGCAACGTCGGCGACTTCATGACCATGCTCAACCAGACCGGAGCGTTGATGACCAATCTTTTGCTGGGAGTGGCGCTGCTGTCGCTCCTGGTCGGCGGAGTCGGGATCATGAACATCATGCTGGTGTCGGTCACCGAGCGCACCCGCGAAATCGGATTGCGGATGGCGGTCGGGGCGCGGGCGCGCGACATCCTGCGCCAGTTCCTGACCGAAGCGATCGTGCTGTGCCTCTGCGGCGGTTTGCTCGGAATCACCATAGGCCAGAGCGGCGCGCTGCTGATCGAGCACTGTGCGCATTGGCCGATCGAGACCAGTCCGGCGGCGATCATCGCCGCAGTGGCGGTGTCGGTGACGATCGGTTTGGTCTTCGGCTTCTACCCCGCCTGGAAAGCGGCAAAACTCGATCCCATCGACGCGTTGCGCTACGAATAAAGCGGAGCTTTTCTCAGGCCGAAACTTTTTCCCGATTTTTTTTCATTTCAATGGCTTGCAATCTTTGTATTTTTATTTATAATATAGTACAAATATTTATAACGCTTGGCCATATTATAAACTTGGACGGGAGTCGGGAAAATGAAAGCTGACTTGAACCTGATCGAAGAATTCAAGGAGATTTGCCAAGAGCTCGATTGGAAGTTTACCGGACAGCGTTTCGCCGTTTACGGCCTGATGCGCGGCAACGGCGAGCATCCGACCGCCGACACGGTCCGCAACGGCTTGCTCAACCAATATCCCGCGATCAGCCGCGACAGTGTTTTCCGGATCATGAACGACTTCGCCGAAGCCGGACTTTTCCGCCGGATGAACGCGGCGGAACCGGCCCGTTTCGACGCCGACCCCAGCAGTCACCATCACTTTTTCTGCCGCCGCTGCGGCGCGGTGATCGACTTCCGGATCGAAGTGACCTTGTCCTTCCCCGAAATCCCCGGCACCGCCGAAGAAATAGAAATCCACGCCAACGGCCTCTGCCGCCATTGCTCGGATGGCCACCGAAGTTCCTGAAGCAAGCTCCGGAAGCGGCCAAAAAAACAAGCCCCCCGGCACCCGCGACCATGGTTGCATCATCCACGCGTTAACGATGCCGGAATGGCCGGGAATAGCGCGGAATGCTATTTTATCTCCATCCCGATGATCGTCAATTTTCCGTCGATGCCGCCCAAGAGATAATTTTGCGAACCCAGCGAAAAAATCCGCAAATCCATGTCGGTATCACAAAAGCCGGTGAAATTGGTGAAGTTGCGCATACCGTCGCTGATAAGCGAACCGTCATTCTGCCAATTTTCAAAGACAACGAGATCAGGGTGATCCATATCGATTCTGACAATATTGATTTGGGAATCAGCCATATTTAGATTGGTGTCTGCAAAACAGAAAATGGTGTTGGTCTGATTGCCGGCAATGCGCTCCAGATCGGCAACCTCGCCAAGCAAGAGATTGACGTCCTTGCCCAGGCTCAACACGTCATAGCCATCGCCGAAGTCGGCCGAAACAATTGATATCGATCCACTGCTTATGGTTACAACATCTTTCTTATCGGTGGTATGCAGGGCGTTGATGAATGCGGTGTCGGCAATGGAGATTTTTTGGAAGCCGTCAATGCGTCCGCCGACATACTCGACATTTTGCAGTTTCAAGCTGCCATAGCCGGGAAGAGAGACATTAAAACCGATAGCGGAGCACAGCAGACTTCCGGAAATCCGCGCATTGCTGACCGCTACCGTCAATGCCCCGGAAACTCCGCCCAGGTTATTGCCGCCATTCTTGTTATCTCCGACAAAAGTCACCGTGCTTGAGGTCGGATTGCTGATTGGAATGCAACCCGTCATCCCGCCCGAACCGCAGGAAATATCACCGACATCGCTGTTGGTGACGGTGACATTGAGGAAACCGTATATCCGTTCCACCGTCGAATTCCGGATAGTCACCCTTCCTTTGGGCGTGTTGTCGCTGAAACCGAAATTGAAATTGCGCCGGTAAGAGCTGCTGTTCCCCCCGGAAATCGCCGCAACTACGCTATGATTTACCGCAACATTCAAAAATCCGGAAATTTCCCCGGTAACAACACTGTCGGCAACCTCAATGGAACCGCAAGCTTTGTGCTCCTGCGACACAACCAACTCATCAATTTTGCTTTGCATCGCCGCTGTCGTGGTGGATGTGACCGAATTGCCGCCGCGGATATCATCCGCAAAGGCATCGCGCA
>JBFWIO010000203.1:0-6296 GCA_050255955.1 Victivallaceae bacterium | reverse complement strand
TTGAAGCGCTACCACGGCGCGTCCTCCGGCAACTTCTGCGTCTGGGACAATATGACCAAGCAGTGGAAATTCAACCCCAAAAACAACATCGGCATCAACTACGTCGAACGCGTATCCTCCGAGGTAAAACAATGATCAGAAAAATCCTGCCGGGGTTGTGCCTCTGCTGCATCTGGCTGACCCCGGCGGCTCCGGCGGCCGAATACACGGTGCGGCTGCTGGCGCACGTCAACGAGGACATCGAGCTCCCCGGCGGCAAAGAGACACTGACGGCGGGAATCTACGTCGACCGCTTCCGGTTCACGGTCGATCCGCCCGGGGTCGAGTGCGCATACGAGCGGAAGCTCTTCACTCCGCTCACCGGCGCGCCGGATTACCAGAAGCAGATCGACATGCAGAAGATTTTCGCGTGGGGCAATTACGATGCCGACTTCGCGCTCAACTCGCTCAATTTTATCTCGCTTGAGAACGATCTCCGGGTTCACCGCATCGACAGCGCCAACCTCCGGGGCATAAGCAAGGCCGACGGCAATCTGCTGCTTTTCCTGACCTCGCGCAACCCGCCCCGGCTGGAAGCGTACAATATGGACGATCAGACGATCCGGACGGTGAAAGTGGCGGATTTCATCGACTGCGCGGAAAATGTGGGAATCAAAATCGGTCCCGACGGCACGGTCAAATTCACCGGCACGGGGTTTCAGGAGTATTCACCGCATTTCCGGGTTCCGGAAGCCTTTGTCCGCGACGATCTCAAGGACTGCGAAGGAGTTTGGCTTCTCCTCCTGAACCGCCGTCATTCGGTGGTTTTCTCATCGACCCAAAAAGCGGAGCGAAGGGTGGTGATCTGGGATCGGGACAGCGACCGCTGGCGTTATTTCGAACTTGACCGCGCTTATATCGACACCCGGATTTTCAAAAATTATCTGGTATTCCAGACCGAAGCCGACGACGCGAGTTCAAAACTCGCCTGCGTCTTCAACCTCGAAAACGACGAGCTGACCGAGTTCAAGCTCCCGCCCTTCACCAAAGTCCTCTATTACTCCAAAAGCTACGCGGTGCTGGCGCAACCCTACCGGCTGCTCCTGGCCACCCGTTCAGCCGACAACCTCAACATCCTCAAAACCATCGACTACCCCCTCGCCTGGTACGTCCGCATGGCGGCAAAGGAGTGAGGCGATGCTGGAAAATTTCAGATCTTTTTTCTATAAATCCAGCAAATATAATTTGCATATCATCGATCAACATGATAATTCTGTATCATTGGCGAAATATTAACAATACGAATTTCTGGTTCGGTTAAGCTCCAACCCTGCAGAGGAAACATGATTGCAACGATGCTTCTTGGCCTGATCATCTTCGCCGGGCTGTTGTGCGTCTACACCCGATCGCGCCCACTGGCGTTCGCATCCGGTGTAATGACATCAGTTCTGCTTCCCGTCTGGGTCATGTTCCTCAATGGCCAATTTTCCATCAGCGGCCTTGTCAATGACTGGAAATGCCCCTTACTTGCGTTATGGGCCGGGATCATGCTTGCTTGGTGCCGTGCCAAAATCAAGCGGCGGCGTGGCGCAGAGAATACGATGAAGTTGAAATGATGGGAACTACTCCGCCACCCGAAATGCGTTTTGCATCCCCTCCTGTTCGCTCCGGCCGATGCCGGCGCGGGAGGCGACCTGCCGCCAGTGCGAAACCGCGCCGCGGACGCGCTGAATAATTTCCCCGGCTTGCCCGGAACTCAGCCGGAAGAGCGGGGCGACTTCCTCGGCCAGGGCGAAATCGAGGGCATTGTCGGATTCGGTGATGTTCAGCGCGAGACCGCTTCGTTGCGGATTCGGATTGAGATCGTACGCCGGGGAGAGCGTCCAGCCGGACGCGGTCAGCAAAAAACCGTGATTGCGCAGATGATCGTCGGTGTTGGAGATCGCGATCGAAAAAACAATCCGCCGCCAGAGTTCCGTCAAATCCTGTTGCGGACGGGCTCCGTAACGCGTGATGAATTCCGCCAGCTCAAGATAAGTGCTGCCGTCTTGAGCATTCGCACCTTCATTTTTCCCCAGCAGCGTCATCGCCGAAGCGAAGTGGATCCGGTCATCGCCCTCCCGATCGAAGCGCCGGGCGAGAAAGGTCGAGCCGAACCGGGAAAATTGCTCCAGACGGCACTCCGGAATTTGAATCCCGGCTTCCCGCGCCATTTGCATGGCGACAAACTCCCACGCCGCAGTGTTCGCCTGGTCTTGACGGCTCGGGAATTTGGCGATCCAGAGATTGCCCGCCGGATCGGTCACGCTGGCTTTGGGCCGCGCCCCGCCCAGCGACGATCCCGGAGCCAGCAGCATCACAAGCCACTTCTCATGGGCCGGATAATCGCGATCCTCTTCAAGATGACGGCACGCTTCCTCCAGCTCCCGCAGCCGCGCCCACGGCGGCGCCGCCAGCGCCGAATCGTGATGAAGAAACGCCCCGTCCGGAGACGTTTTGAAACGGAGCGCCCCCATTCTGGTTTGATCATAAACCCCGAGCAGATAGTCCGTTTCGGTCAATGGCTTCGACGCCTGACCCGCCTGACGCGCCTGCATCGCCGCCCGCCGCTGCATCAGAGTGCGGCCCCAGCGATCCGGGGCGGAATCCATGAAGAGTCCGAAATTCGGCTTGCTTGCGTACTGCGGCCCGGCGTATAGCTGGAGGTCGGGGTCGAGATTGCGTACGGGATTGTTTTTCAGCCACTCTTTTTCAAAGCTGAATGCGAAGAGCTCTTTGCCCCGGGAAAGCTGAACCGACAGGATTCCCATCAGCGCCGGCACGGCTCCTCTCCGCCGGTGATCCCAATACACGTGGATGGTCTGCGCGGGACTCATTTTTCACCCCGCTTGGAGGCTCTGGCGCGGATGTTGAGACCGGCGTCCTGGAGTTTGCGCCCGAGCTCGTCATCGGCGGCGACCCGCAGCAGGTCTTTCTCCAACCCCAGCGACACCAGCACTTGCAAATAATTGCCCAACGCCACTGTGGGACTGCCCTTCTCGATCTGCGACAAAGTCGCCACGCTGATCCCCGCCCGCTCCGCTTCCAGCTTGGCGGTGACGTTGCGGCGCAAACGCGCCAGCCGCAGATTCCCGCCGAATTCGCGAAGGATCGCTTCCGCTTTCGGGAACAACACCATTTTCCGCTTTGCCATGACTGCCTCCACTTTTTATAACTTCTTATAAAATATCATTAATTTGAAATAAATCAAGTTTTATAACGAGTTAACCCAATTTCGATGGAAAAGCCCCCCGATCGCCGGAGGTTGAATTCGTCATATTTGCGCCGAGACGAAAAAAACCGGCATCGTCCGCGCCGGAGCGGGAACGATGCCGGGACGAAATCCGGAGGCGTCAAAATCGGGGATTTTACACTGTATCCGTGATTGGCCGATTCACTTTTGAAGCCGCTTGGAGTAATCGTCGCAGGCGCGCATCATCGCTTCGACATTCTCGACCGGGGTGCCCGGGAGAATGGTGTTGCTGCAGCCAAAAAGATGCCCGGTCGGGCCCGCTCCCTCCAGAATCGCCATCGATTGGTCGTAAACCACTTCCGGCGAAAAACGACGCAGCGTGTCGCCCGCCGCGTTGGCCCACAATACCAGCTTCGGATAACGCTGACGAAGCTTGGCCGCGGTCATCCCGGCCAGATAATCAACCTCGCCGAAACCGGGAATTCCAGCCTCTTCAAAAAGATAATCGGTGATCCCCCACAAATTGCCGTCGCTCCGCCAGCAGTAGTGAATGCCAAGTTCGCGGGCGCGGGCGCTGAACTTCTTCAGCCGCGGCATCTGGAGTTCGTAAAACGATTCGGGTGAATACATGGTGCCGCTGTTGTCGGCCATGTCGCCGCCGCCGAGCACCGCCCGGATGCCGCGCCCCGCCAGCGCCTCCAGCCCGGCGAGCGCCAGTTCAAGCTGGCCGTCGAGGATGTCCGCAACCGCCTCTTTTTCCAGCAGAACCGCCATCATCGCCCCCTCGTCGAGACCGACGCTGAAGCCTCCGCCGGGCGCGACGACCAGCATCTCGTCGCCGACGCGCTGTTGCATTTTCGCCTCCCAGACGCCCGCGGTTTCCTTGATGGTTTCACACGACTTGCGATAGGATGCCACCAATTTTTTGGCAATCGCGGGCCAATCGTCAACTTCGCGGGGCGGGATGTTGGTCTCGACCCGCGAGAAGTTCATCGCGCGCGGATCGTAGCCCCAAATCTCCCACTCACCGTCGGGATTGCCGTAGAGGAAACGGTATTCGTCGAGCTGTTTCACCGGTTTGGCGTCGTAGCGGTAACCGTAACGCAGGACATCCATGTTCATCGCCCGGTTGAGGGCGATCAAGTCTTCGTCGATCTGCGCCGAGAATTCGGCGAAAGCGCTGCCGCCTCGCATGTGCGCTTTGGCCTGTTCGTACCACAGGGTCGGACTTCCGGTGAAGGCCGGGCGGCCGAGGATGGCCGAGGCGACGTCGCAAGCCACGGTGGGAGTGTATTGGGCGATCCGATCGACCGGCTGATTGTTCATCGCGGCCAAAGCCCGTTCGCGTCCGCTCATCTTCATGATTCAAGTTCCTTTCCGGTGATTCCCGCGCATTGTTTCTCAATCATTCTGCTTCTGCATAAAAAACCAAAATCAGCGATTTCCTTTCTTGACGCGGCGACAATTCGGTGCTACCATAAGGAGCGCCGCACCCAAAACGGCATAATCCAGCTTATTTTGCTGATAATAAGGATAGTTCGGAATGGCTTCCGGAGCAAGACCGTTTCCGCCGAATTATTACCCGAATGAAAGATTTGGCCATGAAAGTACGCCTGCAATACTGGGGCATCGCCAGAAACGACTGCCATAACAGCCGCAACCACCATTGCGATCATGAACATTATTTCTGGCAGGTGACGGTGGCCGGCGGCGGCGCTTTCACCTTTTTTTGCGACAACCGCCAGTACGAGATCGCCGCCGAGGATATACTGATCATTCCGCCGCACTGCCGGCATCACTTCCGCTTCAATGAGCAGATGGCCTCGACGATGACGGTGAAGTTCCGGCTTGACGACGCGCCGCCCGCGCTCTCCGACCGGTTCACCCTGGTTCCGGCCTCGCGGCGGACCGGCCTGCTGATTTCGACCTTTCACCGGCTGCTGATTGAGTTCATGCACGACGGCGTTGACAATGATACTCAGCACGAATTCGCGGTCGGCGGCGGACAGAACGCGGTCGTCATCGAGAAATTCATCGAAGCGATCCTGACGTTCTATCTGGGCGGCGACCAGACCTCTTCGCCGGATCTCATCGTACAGATCAAAAATCACGTCCGGTCCCGCCAGGGCAAGGCGGTCAAGGCCGCCGAGCTGGCGCGGCACTTCGGGTACTCCCAGGGCCACCTTGCGCAACTGGTCCGCTCGCTCGCCGGCAAATCGTTGAAGGAACTCCTTGACCGCGAACGGACACTGATGATCCAGCGCTATCTTGAATATTCGGAAATGAACATCGCGGAACTGGCGGAATTCCTCGGTTTCTCCTCCAGCATCCAGTTCTGCAAGTTCTTCAAGCGGATGCTGTCGATGTCGCCGGGACAGTACCGCCAGAGCTGTCTGATGCGCAATCTCAAAGCCGGACGCCCCGCCGCCTCCTGACCGCACCCGGCCGCCCCGCATCATTGGCGGCGCCGGGGCCCGGCACAAGCTCGCGCTCCTCCGCGCGGAGACGGCCAAACAAGAACATCACGCCAATATGGAAATGACATTCCCCGGAATGAATCGACCCGGGGCAGTTTCCAAACACGCAGGCAGGCTTTATTCCGGCAATCCGGAGTTGAGGATTCAGAGCCCGGAAAGCACCCTGAAGATGTAATCGCGGCCGGTGATGATTTCGGCTTCGCCGGTCGAACCGAGCCGGAGCGGTTTTTTGCCGTCTTCGAGCAGGATTCTCACCCCGTAACAGTTGCGGCTTCCGCGCAGCACCGGCAGCTCGTCGATGGCGTAGACTTTGCCGAGAAAGTAGCCGTACTCAAAGTAGTTGTACTGGCTGCTGGCAATCCGGGCGTGCTGGCCTTCGCGGACTTTGTGGATATTTTTTTCATCGATATAAGCGGTAAATTTCTTCGGCCCGGCGGCGGCGAGGATGACCAGCGTATCGCCGGGGGCGACATAGATGCCGACTTTGGTCGGGATGTAGCCGATGGTGCCGTCTTCGGGGGCGATGAAGCGGTACTCTCTTTCGCGGTCGGCGACGAGCTGGAGTTCGCTTTTGCGTCCGGCAAGGCGGCGCCGGAGCAACTCCAATT
>JBFWIO010000202.1:0-6309 GCA_050255955.1 Victivallaceae bacterium | reverse complement strand
CGGCTTGCCGTCTTAGTTGTAACACTCGAAATAGACTTTGGTATAAGCCGGTATGTTGCTGCGGAGCTTGAGGTGCACTCCGGCGGGCATGATGTGGTCGGTGGTGATTTTGTCGCCGACCTTGATCACCACGGTGCCTTCGAGCGTTTGCGGCAGCGGCGCGTTGAACGGCGGTTCGCCGATGGTCGGTTTGCGGATGATTTCGACATCAGTCTCGCCGGCCGGGCGGATGATCAGGTTGTCGTTGATCAAAAATTCGTCAACTTCGGGCACTTCCGGGTACTCGATGCCGAGCTTGCGGGGGTCGCGGAAACAGCCGCTCAAGGCCACCGCCACCGCGGTCTCGGGGCTGACCAGATACGCCTGATCCCCCTTGGTCCCGGTCCGGCCCGCGAAGTTGCGGTTGAATGTCCGCACCGTCACCGTCTCCTGCGCCGGGCTCTGGCCCTGCCCGATGCACGGGCCGCAGCCGGTTTCGAGAATCCGCGCCCCGGCGGCGATGATGTCGCCGAGCATGCCGTTGCGCGAAAGCATCTCCAGCACCTGACGGCTGCCGGGGGCGATCGCCAAAGTGACGCCGGAATCGACCCGGCGGCCCTTGAGCACCTTTGCCACCATCGCGAGGTCGCGGTAGGAGCTGTTGGTGCACGAGCCGATGATCACCTGACCGACCGCGATGCCGTCGAGTTCGGAAATCGGCTTGATGTTGTCGGGGCTGGAGGGACAGGCGGCGAGCGGCACGATTTTCGCCAGGTCGATCTCGATGACCCGGTCGTATTCGGCGTCATCGTCGGCGGCGACTTTGACGTACCTGGCGCCGCGGCCCTGCGCTTCGAGGAAGAGCTTGGTGGCCTCGTCGGACGGAAACACCGAGGTGGTCACGCCGAGCTCGGCGCCCATGTTGGTAATGGTCGCCCGCTGCGGCACCGGAAGCGTCGCCACGCCGGGGCCGAAGTATTCGACGATGCTGCCGACGTTGCCCTTGGTGCTGAGGATCGAGAGCAAGTGGAGAATCACGTCTTTGGCCGCGCACCACGGCCGGAGTTTGCCGGTGAGTTTGACCCCGATCACTTTGGGGTACGGAATGCGGAAGGGCTTGCCGGCCATCGCCAGCGCCACGTCGAGTCCGCCCGCGCCGATCGCCAGCATGCCGATGCCGCCGCCGGTGGGGGTGTGGGAGTCGGAGCCGATCAACGTTTTGCCGGGTTCTCCGAAGCGCTCGAGGTGCACCTGATGGCAGATGCCGTTGCCGGGGGCGGAGAAAACCACGCCCTTGGCGGCGGCGACCGACTGCAAGTACAAGTGGTCGTTGCGGTTTTCGGGGCCGTTCTGCATCATGTTGTGATCGACATACGATACCGAGAGCTCGGTCGTCACGCGCGGAACGTTCATCGCTTCGAGCTCAAGGTAAGCCATGGTGCCGGTCGCGTCCTGGGTCAGGGTCTGGTCCATCCGGATCGCAACCGGTTTGCCGGTGACGCGTTCGCCGGAGACGTAGTGACGGTCGATAATCTTCTGGGTAACGGTGCCTTTTGCCATATTCAAAAACTCCTTTGGAATGATAAGCGCTATAATATATCCCCGGCAAAAGCGTCTGGCAAATTGAAAAAACAACTTTTCGGCGTTATAGTAAAGCCATGGATACCGAAGCGAAAACCCCCGAAAAAAAACACCCCGCCGACCGCCTCCGACTGGAATACCCCGCCGCGCTGCCGATCAGCGCCAAAGCCGGCGAAATCCGCCGGCTCTGGGAACAGCACCAGCTGATCATCGTCGGCGGCGCCACCGGCTCGGGAAAAACCACCCAGCTCCCCAAAATCGCGCTTGAACTCGGCTGCGGCCGGCACGGCCGGATCGGCTGTACCCAGCCGCGGCGCCTCGCCGCCACCGCGATGGCCCGGCGGGTCGCCTCCGAGCTTGGTGTCGAGTGCGGCGAAGAGGTCGGCTATCAGGTCCGCTTCGACAACCGCACCGGGCGCGATACCGTGCTCAAATTCATGACCGACGGCATCCTCCTCGCTGAAAGTGCCGCCGACCGGATGCTCCGCCAGTACGATTGTCTGATCATCGACGAAGCCCACGAGCGCAGTCTCAACATCGACTTCATCCTCGGCTATCTCAAGAATCTCGCCGCGAGACGGCCAGACCTCAAAATCGCGATTTCGTCGGCTACGCTCGACGTGGCCGCCTTTTCGCGCTTTTTCGCCGACGCCCCGGTGGTTGAAGTCGAGGGGCGGACCTATCCGGTCGAGGATTATTACCTTGAGCCGGAGAGCGCCGATGAGGAGCTATCCGACCACGTCGCGCGGGCGGTCGATTTCCTGACCGGGCTTGACGCCAAAGGCGACATCCTGGTTTTCCTCCCCGGCGAGCGCGAAATCCGCGACTGCGCCGAGCTCCTCTCCGGGCGGCAACTGCGGGGAAGCGAAATCCTGCCGCTTTATGCGAGGCTCGCCGCCGCCGAACAGCAGAAAGTTTTTCAGCTCGGCTCCCGGCGGCGGATCGTGCTTGCGACCAACGTGGCCGAAACTTCGCTCACCATTCCCGGCATCCGCTTCTGCATCGACTCCGGCCTCGCCCGGATCAGCCGCTACAAGCCCGCGACCCGGATTCAACAGCTTCAGATCGAGCGCATTTCGCAGGCCAGCGCCCGCCAGCGCCGCGGCCGCTGCGGCCGTACCGCCGACGGGGTCTGCGTCCATTTATACAGCGAGGACGACTTCAATCGTTTCCCCGAATACACCGATCCCGAGATCAAGCGCACCTCGCTTGCCGGAGTAATCCTCCAGATGGCGGCGCTTCATTTGCCCCGGATCGACCGCTTCCCGTTCATCGATCCGCCGCCCGCGCCGCTGATCCGCGAAGGGATGCACACCCTCGAAGACCTGCTCGCGATCCAGCCCGGCGGCAAAGTCACCGCCGAGGGCTGGCGCTTGAGCGCGCTCCCGATCGACCCCCATTTGGGCAAAATGCTGCTGACCGCGCAGAAACTCGGCGTTCTCCCGGAGCTTCTGGTGATCAGCGCCTTTCTCTCGCTCAGCGATCCCCGCGAACGGCCGACCGACCGGCAGCAGGCGGCGGACGAAGCCCACCGCCGTTTCGCCGACGAGCAGTCCGACTTCATCGCCATTCTCAAGCTCTGGAACCTCATTTACACCGCGCTCGGCGAAAATTTCTCCAAAAGCGCGCTGCGGCGTTACGCCAAAAGCAATTTTCTCAACTTCAACCGCCTCAACGAGTGGTTCAATCTGATCGACGACCTCGCCGAGAGCTGCGCCGAAAACGAGTGGAAGGCGGCTTCGTGGAAAAAGGGCGTCTTTGAGCAGTTCGACTACGAGCGAATCCACCTCGCCTTGCTCTCCGGCATCCCGCGCCAGTTCGCCAAGTACGTCCCCGAGTACCAGTATTACCTCGGCACCGGCGGCCGCAAATACGTGATCTTCCCCGGCTCCGGCCTCTTCAAGCGCAAGAAACCCCCGGAGTGGCTCTTGAGCTTCGCGCTGGTCGAAACCAGCCGCCTCTACGGCCGCACCAACGCCGAAATCAAGCCCGGATACATCGAGCGCATCGCCCCCCATCTCTGCAAGGCGACTTACGAGGCCCCCTGTTACGACCCCGCGAGCGGCTTCGTCTACGCCAAAGAAAAACTGGTGGCGGGCGGTCTGGTGGTTCACGACGGACGGCGCGTTCACTACGGCAAAAGCCATCCCCGCGAAGCGCGCGAGATTTTCATCCGCGCCGCGCTCGCGACCGGCGAACTCTCGCTACCCGGCACTTGGGTCGAGCGCCACGCCGCGATGGTCAAAAGGCTTGAGAAACTCGAAGTCAAGCTCCGCCGCCCCGGCACCGTCTACGATCCCGAAGCGGTGGCGCAGCACTTCCTCTGTTTGCTTCCGGAAGAAGTGATTTCGGTCGAAGCGCTCAAGAAATGCCGCGAGGATTACACGATCAGCGACGCCGACGCGATGCAACCTCAGTACAACACCTTTGACCCCGCCGATTACCCTGACTTCCTCACCTTTGCGGGGCAGAAATTCGCGCTTGAATACCGCTTCGACCCCGGCGAGGACGACGACGGGGTGACGATGCGGGTGCCGGACGGAATGCTTAATCTCCTCCCCGGCTGGGCGCTCGACTGGCCGGTCATGGGATATTTGGCGGAAAAGATCGAGCTGATGCTGCGAAAACTCCCCAAAACCGTCCGGCAGCAGCTCTCTCCCCTCGGTGAATGCGCCCGCGAATTTGCCGGCGAGTGCAAAGCCGGCCGGATTTTCACCCAGCAGCCGCTTGCCGAAGCGTTGCTCGAATTCCTCGCCAAAAGTCGCGGCGTCCAGTTGTCGCTCCGTGATTTCGAGGAGGGTGAATACCCCCAATTCCTCCAGCTCAAGCTGGCCGAACTCAACGCCAAAGGCGAAGTCCGGCAAATCCACCGCGCCATGCCCGACCGCCGCAACCGCAGTTCGGTGCTCAGCACCCGCCTTGGCGGCATGGTCGATTCGCTCTCCTGCTCCGGCTGCCGCGCCTGGCCGGAGAACCGGGTGCTGCCGCCGAGTTGTCCGCTCCCCGGTGGTCACGGCCAGACCGCGTATCCCGCCCTCTGCGACGAGGGAAACTCCGTCGGCGTCCGGCTTTTTCTTCGCGAAGCCGAGGCGAAAAAGAGCCATCGAGAGGGACTGCTCCGGCTTTTCAAGCTCCGCGCCGCCGATCAGGTGAAATTCATCCGCCGCTCGTTCCGGTTGCCGAATCCGATGAAGCTTGCGTGGTTCGTCGGGATGAGTCAGGATCAGGCGGCGGAGGAGCTGACCGATTCGGCCATCCTCGAAGCCCTCGGCGACGCCCCCGAAGCCATCCGCGACGAAGTCAGTTATGAAACTGCCGCCCGCCGCGCCGCCGAAAATCTCGGCGAATGCGCTGACGAAAAGATGAAGACCCTCGAAACCCTCTTCAGCCAGTACGAAAAAGTCCACGACCTTGCCAACCGGCTCAAAATCCGGCCCGGGGTCGATTCGCGCGATCTGCGCAACCACCTGAAATTCCTCTTCGCTCCGGGCTTCCTCCGCCGCGAAGCACTGTGGCGCGACTACCCGCGTTATTTACGCGGCCTCCAGCTCCGCGCCGAACGCCTCAACGCCGCCCCGGCCAAAGACGCCGCCAAATTCGCGTCGCTCGAACCGTGGATCGAGAAATTCGAGCTTGCCGCAAGCGATGTCGAAACCCTCGCCGAAGCCCCCGAACTCTGCGCCTTTTGGGAACTCCTCGAAGAGTGCCGCCTCCAGTGCTTCGCCCCCGAAGTGCGCTTGCGCGAACGCGCCCCCCTCAATCGCCTCGCCGAAGCCTGGAAAAATCTGCGCTTCTGAAATCGCATTGCCGGGAGGGCGCAGAACGCCCCCCCGGGGATCTCAGCGGTAGTTGGCGGGGTTGACCGAGTCGGTGCGGAAGGGCTCGGCGGGAAGGCCGGCTTCGTTGCACAAATTGACTTCGGGGTTGTTGGCAAAGGCGTAGCGGACGGCGACCGGGCCGGCTACGTCGGGAGAGGAGACTTCAACTTGGTTGCCGTTGACGATTCGGGCGTCGGCCCAGACGAATTTGTGGTCGGCTCCCGCGATGGCGAAGCCTTTGACATTGGCGGAGCCGTCGGCGGTCCGGAGTTTGGCGGCGTGGGTGAAGCTGATCACGATTTTGTTGCCGGCGATTTCGCTTTTGGCGAAAACGGGGCCGCGGTATTCGATATTTTGGCCGAGGCGTTTAAGTTCCCAGAGGGCGAGGCGTTTGCCGACGTCGAGTTTGTTCTGGGGGTGGATGTCGTGGGTTTCGCCGATGTCGATGGCGACGGCCATACCGGTATTGGGGGTGGCGAGACTGCGGCTCTGGGATTCGCGCAAATAGGCCCAGGTGAGGTCTTCGGGCGGATTGGCGTCGCGTCTGCGGAAGCTGGCGAGCTGAACGAAGTAGAACGGAAAGTCGCCTTGTCCGAAGCGGGCGCGCCAGTCGGCGATCATGGCGTTCATCAGCAATTCATATTCGCCGGGCTGGCCGGCGTTGGCTTCACCCTGGTACCAGATCACGCCGGTGATGGCAAAGGGAATGACGGGGGCGATCATGGCGTTGAACAAATTGGTGCTGACGCGCATATTGGGGCCGGGTCTTTCGGGGGCACGGGGGGCGCGGACCAGCGCCGGGGGTTCGCCGGGGTCTTTGCCGGCGAGCCGGTCGGCTTTGGCACTTTCGGCGTAAGCGGCGTATTTGGCAAGGAATTCGGCTTCGTTTTTTTCCTTCCAAACTTTGTACTCCTGCTGGTATTTGGGGTAG
>JBFWIO010000201.1:0-6315 GCA_050255955.1 Victivallaceae bacterium | reverse complement strand
GACGATTTCTTTCATGGAATTCCACCTTTATCTGGTTTGGGTATAATGGTTTTCTCTTAAAATAAACCGGTTTATAGCAAAAAGCAAACCGGAAACGGAATTTTTCAGCCGCATTCAAACGCACCGATTACTTGCCGGAAAAAATCCCGGTTCCACAAAGCCAGTCCGGCCGGGTCGCGGACGAAGGGCCGGACGTCGTTTTTGATCGCTTCGAGATCAACGCCGTCAACCGCCGCGGCCAGCAGTTCCTGGAGGGTGCCGGCGGTCAAGGCGGCGGAACCGGTCCAGTCGCCGGACTGACGCATCCGCGCTTCGAGATGGGCCAAATCAAGCCGGGGATAATGTCCCGCGTACCACGCCATGTCGTACCAGTCGCGCCCCTTGACGCGGTTGCCCCATTTCCGGCAGAGCACCGCGTGGAGCTTGCCGGCCAGTAAATCGGGCAGCACATAAACCCGAAGCGCGTGCGGCGTCGGCGAAAGCCGGGTTTTTACCTCGGTCCGGAACCCCGGCGGGGGATCGGTATCGACTTCCAGCTTGATCTTCAACTCCCGCCGCGCATGAAATTGCCGGGTCATATCTTCGCCGAGTCCGATGGCAAGCAACTGGGTTCGGGTATTGGTTTTGAGAAAAGCCGAATCGATCCGGCTCGCGGTTTTCTTATCCCGTCCGGTGAATTCAACCGAAAAACCGAAACTCTCAAGTTCCCGCTTCAAAGCTTCACCATAAGACTCCAGCCGGAAAACCGCATCCGGCTCCAGCAGTGAAAAGTCAAGGTCTTCGCTGCTGCGGTCAAGTCCGTACAGCAGCCGCAACGCCGTTCCGCCGTAAAAAGCGCCGTGCTCGAAAAATTTGCCGCGCCACAACCCCTGCAACGCAATTTCCTGCATGATTTCCCGCAACGCATTGACGTACTCCGCCTCATTGCGGCAATCGTACCTGGCAAGCATCTGGGTGATCGCGAAATTCATAACTTCTCCAAAAAAGTCACCAGCGACTTCATTCGTCCCCGTCCGCAACGTCCGAGTTCCCGCAGCGTATCCGGGTCCGGCTTCGGCAGCGCCGCCGGATCAAGCCGCAAATCGGCCATCAGATACTCTTCGACGCCGTTTCCGTCGAACCGCCGGTCGAGCGCCGCCTTGTCATAAATTGCTTTTTCCGGCGAGGCGATCAACATTTGCCCCTCCAGTCGCACTCCGACGGCGTAATCCGCGGCCGCCCGGTGAAAATACCGGAACCGACCGACCGGAGTGTCGAATTCGCAGGAACGGGTCGATGTCACCGACGTCACCGACGTCACCGCTTCGGGAATCAGACCGTAAAAACTCAGCGCGTATTCGCAGCTGACATAACTCGGCCCATGAATCAGATTGGCCACCACGCCCGGCTCCAGCGGAGCGCGGCGCAACGCTTCGGGAAAGGTGTAAAAGCCTTTCTTGATCCGGATGATCGAGCCGTCCTCAAGCAACCGCTGAATCTTGTTGCGGACATTGCCGTAAGCACTCAGCGCATCAGACAGTTCGAGGTAGCCGAAGAGATCGTTTGCAATTTTCCGGCGAAGTTCAAGCATTGTAATTCCATGACAGTATGTACCGTTTTCCGGTACTTACCATACACCAATTTGCACTCAAGTCAAGTCCCTCACCGTCCGAAAAAGGCGCGCAGCTGGTAGGCCAGGAAGCCGAGGTAGCCGAGGAACAGCACCAGTCCGTGAAGCCGGGTCAGCCGTTTGCCGTTCGCCGCCATCACCCCCAACAGCAGCAGCGCGGCGAAGCACATGAACGCAATCGCCACCGCCCCGTTGCGCCCCTCCACCGCCAGCGGGTGAAAGACCGCGCAACTGCCGAAAATCAACAGCACGTTAAAGGTGCAACTCCCGATGATGTTGCCGATGGCAAGGTCGTGCTTCTTTTTCAGCACCCCCGAAATGGTCACCGCGAGCTCCGGCAGCGCGGTGCCGAAGCCGACCACGGTGGCCGAAATCACCAGCGGACTCACGTTAAGCATCTCCGCCCCCCAGACCACGTTGTCCACCGAGAGCTTCGACCCGCCGGTCACCATCGCAAAGCCGAAAATCAGCATCGCGATATTCCCGAGCGAAGACGTCATCCGGTCGAGCGCCGCCGGTTTTTCGCCGTGTTCGCTCGCCTCAAAGGATTCCGGATGCTTAAAGAGCGACCGGCAGTAAAAGAACGCCAGCACCAGGAGCCCGATCCCGCCGAAACGGTTGAGCCCCGCCGCCCGTCCCCCGTCGATCCCGACCGTGAACATCAAAAGCGCGGTCAAACCGAACACCGCCACCAGAAACAGCGCGTCGCGGGTGAGGAGCTTGCGCGGGAAGTCGAATCCGCCGCCGATCAGCGCCCCCAGCCCCAGCACCAAGAGAATATTGGCCGAAATGCTGCCGACCACATTGCCCACCACGAAGTCGCTCTGGTGACAGAGCGATGCGTAGAAACTTGCCGCGAACTCCGGCAGCGCGGTGCCGATGCTGACCAGCGTCAAACCGATGGTCAGCTCCGACACATGCCACTTGCGGGCGATCGCCGCCGCCGCGTCGATGAAAAGGTCGCTACCCTTGATCAGCAGCGCCAGTCCGGCGACCAGCATCAGTGCATTGAGGACGAGCGAAGAAGTATGCAGTTCCATCCGGCCCTCAGCGCAAACGATTGAGCGCCTGATCGAAGTCGGCGGTGATGTCGTCGATGTGCTCGATCCCGACCGAAACCCGGATCAGGTCCGGCGACACCCCGGCGGCGATCTGTTCCTCTTCGCTCAACTGGCGGTGAGTCATCGAAGCCGGATGCAATACGCAACTGCGGACGTCGGCGACGTGCACCGCGATGGCGGCGAGTTTCAGCGCATTCATCACCATCTCGCCGGCCTTTTTGCCGCCCTTGACGCCGAAGCAGAGGACGCCGGAACAGCCCTTGGCGAGGTATTTTTGCGCCCGCTCATGCTGCGGACTGTCGGGCAGGCCGGGGTAGTTGACCCAGCCGACCATCGGGTGCCGGCGGAGGAATTCGGCAAGTTTGAGCGCGTTGTACGAGTGCCGTTCCATCCGGAGCGGCAGTGTTTCGCAGCCGGTGTGGGTCAAATAGGCGTTGAACGCGGTCTGCGGCGCGCCGAAGTCGCGGATCAGCTGGACCCGCAGCTTGACCGAGAACGGAGCCGCCGCGAAGTCGCGGGCGTAAACGAGCCCGTGGTAACTCGGATCGGGACTCGTGAAATCCGGGAAACGGCCGTTGCTCCAGTCGAATCCGCCCTTTTCCACCACGATCCCGCCAAGGCTGGAGGCGTGACCGTCGATGTACTTGGTGGTCGAGTGAGTGACAATATCGGCCCCGAAGCGGAAAGGATTGCAGAGCACCGGCGTCGGAAAAGTGTTGTCCACGATCAGCGGCAAGCCGTGGCGGTGGGCGGCGGCGGCGAAGCGCTCGATGTCGAGCACCACCAGCGCCGGATTAGCCAGCGTTTCGGCAAAGACGGCCTTGGTCTCCGGCAGCACCGCCGCGTCGATTTCGGCGTCGGTCGCCTCGGGCGAAATGAAGGTAAAGCGGATGCCCGATTTTTTGAGGGTATTGCTGAACAGCGAAACGGTGCCGCCGTAGAGGCTCGACACCGCCACCACGTGATCGCCTGAAGAAGCGAGGTTCATGATCGCCAGCGCGTTGGCGGTCTGGCCGGAGGTGGTGGCGACGGCGGCGGCGCCGCCTTCCATCGCGGTGATTTTGCCTTCAAAGGCGGCCACCGTCGGATTGGCCAGGCGGCTGTAAAAAAAGCCGCTCCGTTTGAGGTCGAAGAGGTCGGCCACACTCTGCGCGTCGTCGTATTTGAAGGTGGTGCTCTGGTAGATCGGCAGCACCCGGGGTTCGCCGTTGCCGGGCGTATACCCGGATTGAACCGCCATGGTCTCAAGTTTCCACTGATGATTTTCGGACATTTCCCAAACTCCCTCGATTTTTTTGCGGTGCAACGGCGGTGGCGATGTCGGCGCCCCGCTCCGGCTGCGATCATTTCCGTGTCCCCCCGGACGCGCCGGATTTCGACTGTGCCGGTGATTACTGTAGCGTCAAATCCGATTTATTTCAATGCGCACTATTGAAAAAGAGGGAAATTGAAGTATAGTAAACAGATGTTGAAAAGGGGACTCTGAATCAAAATGAAGCGTTGCGAACTCGACGTCACGGTAGTTAACCGCCTGGGGCTTCACGCCCGTCCGGCGGCGGCTCTGGTACGCCGCGCCAACGCCTTCAAATCAAATGTATTGCTGGTCAAGGACGGCGAAGAGGTCAACTGCAAAAGCGTTCTCTCGCTGATGATGCTGGCCGCCGGCGAAGGCACCCGGCTGCGGATTCTGGCCGAGGGAGCCGAGGACGCCGAGGATGCCGCCCAGGCAATCGCCCGGCTGTTTGCCGAGCGCTTCGGTGAGGAGTGAAACGGTGAAACCGAGAGCTTCGGAAGAAACATTTCAGGCCATCCCGGTGTCGCCGGGAATCGCGATCGGGCGGGTTTTCGTCTTTCGCAGCCGCTCTGACCGGGCGACGGCTCCCGAGGATATGAGCGTCGCCGCCGAGGCGATCGAGGATGAGGTCAGGCGTTTTCACGCCGCGCTTGAGAGCACCCGCGCCGAACTGACCGAGCTTCGCGAGGAGATCCGGCGCAAGCTCAATACCGGCGAAGCCGGGATCTTCGACGCCCATTTGCTGATTGTCGAGGACCAGACCCTCAACAGCGAAGTCGAGAAAAAAATCCGCGAAGAGGCGAAAACCGCCGATTATGCGTTTTATGAAGTCAGCGAGCACTATATTGCGGTGCTTGCCAAAATGCCGGACGAGTATCTGCGCGAACGCGCCGCCGATATCCGCGACGTCGCCAACCGCATCAGCGCCCATCTCGCGCCCGACGGCAGCGGCCGGCTCGACACGTTGACCGACCGCCGGATCGTGGTCGCCAGCGACCTCGCCCCGTCCGAAACCGCCCGGCTCGACCGCGAAAAGGTGCTCGGCTTCGCGATTGAGAGCGGCAGTTCAACCAGTCACACCGCGATTCTGGCGCGTTCGATGCGGCTCCCGGCGGTGACCGGCATTCCGCATGAATTGCTCGACCGCCTCCGCGCCGATGATAAATTGATCATCAACGGCTTCGACGGCAAAATCATTCTCAACCCCAATTCCCGCACCGAGGACGCCTACCGTCTGAAAGCCGAGGAGGCCGGCCGCTTCTACTCCGATCTGCGACGCGAAAGCACGCTGATGCCGGAGACCATGGACGGCTTTGTGGTCCAGCTCGCGGGCAACCTCGACGCGGTCGCCCAGGCCAAAGAACTGCGCGAAGCAGGAGCCTGCGGCATCGGCCTCTTCCGGACCGAATATTTGTTTCTCAGCCGGAGCATCCTGCCCGATGAGGAGGAACAGTTTGAAGTGTACCGCTCACTCCTGGTGGCGACCGAGAACCGCCCGGTGGTGGTCCGCACGCTGGACATCGGCGGCGACAAGCTCGCCAGCGCGCTGCATCACGTCGCGGAGCAGAATCCGTTTCTCGGGTTGCGCGGCATCCGGCTTTGTCTGCGTGAGCGGCGCGATATTCTCCGCACCCAGCTGCGGGCGCTGCTCCGGGCGGGCGTTTACGGGTCGCTCAGGATCATGCTGCCGATGGTTACCTTGCCGTCCGAAGTCCGTGAAGTCCGCGACATGATCCGCACCCTCCAGCAGGAGCTCGCCCGCGAAAAACTCGAATTCGCCAGCGTAATCCCGATCGGGGCGATGATCGAAACCCCCGCCGCCGCGCTCCAGGCCGAAAAAATCGCCGCGTCGGTCGATTTCTTCAGTCTGGGCACCAACGACCTCGTCCAGTACACCATGGCGATCGACCGCGGCAATGAACGGGTGACTTATCTTTATCAGCCCGCCCACCCGGTAATCCTCGAATCGATCGCCCGCTGTGTGCGCGCGGCCCGCCGTCACAATATCTGGGTCGCGGTCTGCGGCCAGATGGCGGGCGAGCCGGAATACACCCCGCTCCTGGTCGGGCTCGGCGTTCACGAGCTCAGCATGGATGCCGAAGCAATCGGCCCGGTGCGCCGGGTTATCCGGGCCATGCACATGCACGAAGCCGAAGAGGCCGCCAGAGCCGCCCTCGCCGCCGACAGCGCCGAAGAAGCAGTCGAAATATCGCTCCGGCTCCTCCGCCGGGTGGCGCCCGAGATCGCCGCGCTGCTTTCACAGTAGCCGGGAGGCCGCTACGGCGAATGGCGGAACCCCTTCGTCAGGAATGGACAATCCGATCATGCACGAAGAATTTTTTTATTTCCCG
>JBFWIO010000200.1:0-6324 GCA_050255955.1 Victivallaceae bacterium | reverse complement strand
AAGTCGCCAGGCTGGCGGCTGACGGCGTGCTGCCGCACTTTATTCTGACCAAAATTCCGCCTTTTGTCAGCGGCGCCGTAATCGCCGCCTGCCTGGCGGCGGCAATGAGTTCACTCGACTCCTCGATCAATGCGATTTCGACCATCGTCACCATCGACTTCGTCAAGCGCTTCGGCAAACCGCGCAGCGACGCGCACTGCCTCGCCATCGCCAAATGGGTGGCTTGCGCGGCGGGGGTGATGATGATCGCCGGGGCGTACATCATCGTCTATATTCCCAAGGAGAGCGTCAACGACTTCGGCATCATCATCGGTTCGATTTTCGGCGGCGGGATGCTGGCGATTTTCATGCTCGGGTTTTTCACCACGCGGGTGGGATACCATGCGCTGCTGGCCGGTCTCGGGGTGTCGCTTGCGGTCAACTTCTACCTGATTCTCAACGCCTTCAACTGGCTGCCGGAAGCACTGAAGCTGCCGGTTCATTCGTACTGGACCACGATCATCGTCAATCTGGTGCTGGTGATTGCCGGGTACGGTCTTTCCTTTGCGATGCCGAACCGGCGGAATCTTGACGGGTTGACGGTATGGACGATCAAAAAGTAGAAGCAAGCGCCGCCGGGACCGTCCCGGGTTTCGCGCCTGATTATAACAAGAGGATTTTATGAAGAAAACATCAATGGCATTGCGCGGCGTAGTTCCGCCTTTGATTACGCCCCTCTCGGACGCCATGACGCTCGATGCCGCCGGGCTTGAACGCCTGATCGAACACGTGCTCGCCGGCGGCGTCCACGGACTTTTCCTGCT
Organism: Victivallaceae bacterium; assembly: GCA_050255955.1. Classification (GTDB taxonomy): domain Bacteria; phylum Verrucomicrobiota; class Lentisphaeria; order Victivallales; family Victivallaceae; genus JAVBUI01. The sequence continues at coordinate 5,521 of JBFWIO010000200.1, read as the reverse complement.
CGGGACCACCGGCGAGGGGCCGAGTCTCTCGACCAGGCTCAAGCGCGAACTGGTCGAGCGCGCCTGCCGGATCATCGCCGGACGGGTGCCGGTGCTGGTCGGGATTTCCGACGCGGCCTTTGCCGAATCGCTCGCGCTGGCCTCTTTCAGCGCGGATTGCGGCGCGGACGCGGTGGTGCTGGCCCCGCCGTACTATTTTCCCGCCGGCCAGCCGGAACTCGTGGAGTATCTGGAGTCGCTGGTGCCGCAATTGCCGTTGCCGCTTTTTCTCTACAACATGCCGACCATGACCAAGGTGACGATCGAAGTCGATACTTTGCGCCGGGCCGCCGGTCTTGACGGGGTGGCCGGGTTCAAGGACAGCGGCGGCAATATGGTCAAATTCCATGAATATCTCGAAGCGATGCGCGACCGGCCGGACTTCCCGATCCTGATGGGGCCGGAGGAACTGCTGGCCGAAGCCGTGTTGTTCGGCGCGGCGGGCGGAGTGTCGGGCGGGGCGAATATCGCACCGCGGCTCTTCGTCGATATTTACCACGCGGCGGCGGCCGGTGATATGGTGAAAGTCCGGGAGCTTCAGGAACGGATTTTCCGCCACCGGCGGCTTTACGGTTGCGGCCGGTACGCTTCGGGGATGATCAAGGGAGTCAAGACCGCGCTCAATCTGATGGGGATTTGCAGCGACGTGATGGCCCAGCCGTTCCACGCCTTCCGCGAGCCCGAGCGCCAAAGAATCGATATTCTTCTGCGCGAACTTGACTATTATCCCAAGGCGCGCTAAACTGAAATCCGGCAATTCAGCGATCAACAAAGGCGGTAGCAGATGAAAAGTGTACTCGGCATCGATTTCGGCAGCAACGCGGTGCGATCGATCCTGATCGATGCCGCCGACGGGCGTTTGCTCGGCAGTGGTTCGGCGCCCTATGCCGGGGGAGAAAACGGTATTTACCTCGACTCCACCGAGCCGCTGCTGGCGCGCCAGCATCCCGATGAATATCTCGACGCGATGACCGCGGCGGTGCGTTCGGCGATCGCTTCGGCGGCCGATTTCGACCCGGCGACGCTGGTCGGGATCGGTACCGACGCGACCGGTTCGACGCCGATTCCGGTGACGCAAGACCTGACTCCGCTGGCGCGGCTCCCCGAGTTCGCCGCCAATCTCAATGCGTACGGCTGGATGTGGAAAGACCACACCTCGCACCGCGAAGCCGCCGAAATCACCCGGCTCGCGGCGGCGATCCGCCCGCAATATTTGCAGCGTTGCGGCGGCGCCTATTCCTCAGAGTGGTTCTGGTCCAAAATTTTTCATGCGCTCCGTGTCGATCACGCGGTTTTTGACGCCGCCTGCGGCTGGCTTGAATTTTCCGATTTCATCCCGGCGGTTCTCTGCGGCGTCGGCGATTTTGCCGATGTCAAAGTCAGCGTCTGCGGCGCCGGGCACAAGGCGATGTACGCCGGGGAATGGGGCGGTTTGCCGGATGAGGCGTTTCTCGCCGGGCTCGCCCCTGAACTCGCGTTGTTGCGGCGGCGACTGGCGCGGCGGGCGCTGGAGGCGGATGCTCCCGCCGGAGTTCTTTGCGCCGAATGGGCTGCGAAGTTCGGTCTTCCCGCCGGGATTCCGGTGGCGATGGGGATTATCGACGCCCATGCCGGAGCGGTCGGTTCCGGGGTGGGGGCGGGGCGGATGGTGAAGATTATCGGGACTTCATGCTGCGACATCATGGCGTCGCCGGGGGAGGGGGAAATCCCGGACGTCCCCGGGATTTGCGGGATAGTCAACGGTTCGGTATTGCCCGGCCACTTCGGTTTCGAGGCGGGGCAGTCGGCGGTCGGCGATATTTTTGACTGGTTTGTCACCGATGTCTGCGGCGAGGACCACCGGGCGTTCCGGGAGATCGAGCTGGCGGCGGGGGCTTTGCGGGCCGGAGCGTCGGGCCTTTTGGCGCTCGACTGGCACAACGGCAACCGCAATCCTTACTGTGATCAGGCGTTGAGCGGGATGGTGCTCGGGATGACGTTGCACACCACCCGGGCCGAGTTATTCCGGGCCTGGGTGGAGGCTACGGCGTACGGGGCGCGGCGGATTGTCGAGCAGCTGGAGCGTTGCGGCGCGGGGCCGCAAGAGATCATCTGCGCGGGAGGAATTCCGCGCAAGAGTCCGCTGCTGATGCAAGTATACGCCGACGTGCTGAACAAGACGCTGTTGTTGCCGAAAGGAACGGAGAGTTGCGCCCTGGGCGCGGCGATCCTGGGCGCGGTTGCCGGAAGGGTTTATGATAGCGCGCCCGAAGCGCAGCTGGCGATTTGCGGTTTTGAGCAAAAGCGCTATGTGCCCGACCCGGCGAATGTCCGGGTGTACGATGAATTGTACCGGCTTTATGTCGAGCTCAGTGAAAGCTTCAGCGCCGGTGGCGTCCACGGCGCGGTGATGAAGAAGTTGCTGGCGCTCAAGTGACCCGGGCGCAGGTCCGCGCCCTTGTGCGGATGCCTGTGCGACTGTAGCATTCAACACATCATCCCCCCGTGCCTCCGTGCCTCCGTGCGAAACCCTCTCCCGGTATCCACCCCGGCCTGCTTCGCGCTTTTTTTCTTTCTCCGTGCCTCCGTGCGAAACATTCTCCAGATCCACCCCGGCCTGCTTCGCTCGGTGTCGTTCGCCGGTCACTTCGTGACTCGGCTGCCGACCTCGCTCTCGCAGAGAGGTGCGGGCTCCGCCCGCGTAGGGGGGAGCGCTTCGCTTAGCTTCGCTCGCGTGGATCGCGAGCGACCAGCGCTTTTCGCGCGCTGGACTGCGACTCCGTACGACGGAGGGCGGGATTGGGCGCTTCGCGCTTTTTTTTTATTTTTTTTAGCCTGCGGCGCTTTTTTTAGCCTGCGGCGCTTTTTTTTAGCCTGCGGCGCTTTTTATTTTTTCCCCAGCGGGATACGGTAGTCGCCAGTCACTTCAATTTCCGCATCAAACCCATATTCAGTCGGCAACGCCCGCCGGAACCGGTTCTTCTCATACACAAACGGCACCGGCGTCGCCGCCCGCCCGTCCGCCGCCACCTGCAGCAAAATTCCCCCGCGCCCCGTCTTCAACTTCAACTTCAGCTTTTTGAATTCAAAGTGTTTCCACGCCGCCGCCGCAAACTCGACCAACTCAGGGTCCATCCCCCCGCCCGGTAACACCCGGAACTTCTCCAGCCCCCCGAAACGCATCACCCCCGCCCGCTCCGCCGTCAGCTCCGCCCCCGACAACCGCGGCTGCCCCGCCCCGTCCACCAACAGCGTCACCGTTCCCGCCAGCGTTGTCTCCGTAACCGCATCTTTCCACGCCGGATTCGTTATCAACGCCCCCGGAACCAGTCCGGTTACTTCAAAGTCATACAGCATCCCCCCCTCCGGGCCCGGCCGCCCCGCCCGCAACTGCCAGTTGCCGCCCCAGGCCGCAAAATCAGCCGCGGCCAACTTGCCGCCGCACAGTTCAAGCTTTCCGCCCCCGGTCTGGAAATCCTTGCCGGCAAAACTCCTGAACGAAAAGGTATGGCGGCGGTCAAGCCTGTCCGGCAATACGATCTCACCGGTCAAGCCGGCAAACGCGGCATTCCCGTCAGCCACGTCGCCCGACAAGTGAAGCGCCAACTCTTCCCGCGGCTCACTCTCGCCGAAACGCAACTCTCCGGTAGCACTCATCCTGCCCAGAAACCGCCATGAGCCAGGCAGTTGCAGCAATTCCGCCAGGTGCAATTCACCGTTGAGCATAGTTGACGGCATCGAGAATTCAGTTACCGAATTCCAGGAACTTCCCTGAATACCGGTTCTGCCGTTGAAAAACAAACCGCCGCCGGCGAAAAGCGCCGAGCGCGTCAAGCCTTTGTAGCTGATCACATTGCCCTTGCCGCCGATGGTTCCCTCCACCGATTCGATGATTTTCTGCGGCATCAGCACTTTTTTGATCCCGAGCTGCCCGGCGGGGGCGTCGGCCGAGGCCGGCGGGACAAACGGAATTTCCAGTGCCAGTCCCGAAAGTTCAATTTTGCGGTCCGGCTCGCTGAGCGCGCCGTCGGCAAGACGGAATTTGCCCTTGAACCCGTCAAGGTTGCGTTCCAGCCCGAGCTCCAGGCCGGCGAAATCGAAATTCCAGCTCCGGCTGAAAAGTCCGGAGCGAAACGGAGCCGGATTTTTCCACTGCATATTGCCGGTCAGACGGTCGATTTTGAGCTCGATTTGCTGAAGCGCCAGACCGGCGTCGGCAATCGTCAGCGCAAGCTCCGGCTTGGTCAGTTTGGCGGTGAAATCAGACTGCGGCCGGGTTTGATTCCAGGTCGCCGCATCGGAGTTGAAGCGGTGGTGCCAGACCCCCGGGCGACGGTCGGCGGTGCGCAGTTCGGCGCTCAGTTTCCAGGCGCCGTGCGGAGCCTGAAAACGATTGCCGCTCCGGTCGGCAACCGCAATTTCAGTGGCCAGCACGGTAAACTCCAGATTGTCGCCGGGCTCTTCGCGGCGGCGGTCAAAGCCCCCCTCGGCACTCAGTTCGCGGGCGTCAAAAAGCCAGTCCGGCTGATGCAACCGCAGCGCGGCGGCCCCGGCAGTGAATTTGTCGAGCCTGACAATCGACCCGGCGGCAATCATGATCGATCCGGCGGCGCGAAATTGCTCCACCGCAAAAATTTCGTCGAGTTGCTCGGCCCGGATATTCGCCGCTTCCAACCGGAAATCGACGTTTGTCCCCTGGGGCGTAAAACCGGTTTCAAGGTGGAGGTTTTCGGCCTGAAAAAAGCGGCCGCCGTCGGAAAGTTCAAAATTGGCGAAATCGAAGATCCGGTTTTCGGCTTTGACCGCGAGCTGGCCGGTACTGTTGCGCTCAAGTTCGATCTCGCCGCGCAGTTTGACCCCGGTGCCGCTCCAGAGCCGGCGGCCGCTGTCGTCCGGCCGCAACGACAGCGAATCGGCATTGCCCTGGTAATCGATCGAACCGCCGCCGGCCGAGCCCCGGGCATTGACCGCAAGCGAGGTCAGTTGCACCAGTGCCCGCGCAGTGGTGATGCTGCAGCGCTCGGTCAGTTCTGCGTGAATGCTCCAGTCGCCGCTGCTGAGCGCACACTGGCCGCTGAACGGCAGCGCCCGGCTGAATTGTTGCGGTGTTTGCGGCTGGAGTTGCCCGGAGAAGTGCACATTGTCATGCCCGGCAAAAACGAATTCGAGATCGCCGAGTTCGAGATTGGCAAGCGTCAGCCGTGCGTCCGGCAGCGACAATTGCGGCGCACCGTCCGGCGTGCTGCCGAGCACGAAGCGCCCTCCCGCCAACAGCCGGAACGGCCCCAGAAAGAGACGGCTGCCGCGGGTAAAAACCCCTTCGATCTCAGGTGCCTCGGCCAGCCGTCCGTTTTTCAGCGTGCCTTTGGCAGTCAATTGGACGGGTCCCTCAAAAGCGGTGCCGCGCGGCAATTTTACCCGGAAATTGGCGAGGTCGCCGTGATCGATGGTGCCGCGCAATTCAAAGCGAACCGTGTCCGTCCGGCGGTTGACAGCCGCGTCA
>JBFWIO010000199.1:0-6338 GCA_050255955.1 Victivallaceae bacterium | reverse complement strand
CGCGGGATTGCTGCTCTGCAGCCAGAGGCTGGAGAGCCGCAAGGTGCTGGCGCTGGTCAACTGGCAGCTGCTGGTGCTGTTCATCGGATTGTTTGTGGTGGTGGGGGCTTTTGCAGCCAACGGCTTTGCCGGGATGTTCCGCGAGATTCTCTTTGATCACTCGGTCAATTTGCACGAACCGTCGGTCATCGCGATCGTTTCGGCGGCGCTCAGCAATCTCATCAACAATTCGGCGGCGGTGATGCTGCTTATTCAGATGATCGATATCAATGTACCGGCAAACGCCTATGCTCTGGCCATATCCAATGCCTTTGCCGGCAATCTGCTGCTGATCGGCAGCATGACCAATCTGGTGGCGGCGCAGAGCGCCGAGAGCTGCGGAGTCAAAATCGGATTCCTCGAATTCGCCCGGTACGGCATTCCCGTCTCACTGGCTTCGCTCGGGATCCTGCTGCTCTACCTTTCCTGACCCCAGACACGACGGCGGGACCAGCCGGGAATGGAGCTTAGATCGAAGGCTGGGAGTTGCCGGCGGACGGGGCCGGTTTGACGGCGACCGGTTTCACGACTGCCACCTGTTTGGCCCGGGTCATCCATTTGGAATTCCGGACGGTGACGATGCAGTAAGGACCGATCCAGGAGAGAAAACAGAAGTTGAAGATGGCAAAGGTATAGGCCCAGAGCGCTTCGCTGCTGCCGTAGCGCCAGACGAAAATCACCGCCGGCAGCGTCGCCCAGACGATCAGCGAAGCCAGGAGGGTCATCGAGAAACTGACCGGAGCGTTGATCAGTCCGTAAACCAGAGTCGGCAGCAAAAAGACCGGAGTGATCAGCCAGATGGTCTGCATCAGCAGATTGAATTGAATCCCGAGTTGATGCCAGTTGGTCTTTTTGAAGGCGAATTCGTACATGACCATGGTTTCGCGGATGTCGCCGCGGCCCCAGCGCATGAACATTTTGCAGAGCGTGCGGTAGCGGGAGGGAACTTCGGTCAGGGCGATGGCGTCGCGCTGAAAGACCACTTCGTGGCCGTTGCGGAGCAAATAGGTGGTCAGCGCCCGGTCTTCGGCAATGTGGGCCGCCTGGCCGAAGAACATTTGCTTGACCCATTCATCGAGGAACGGCAGAATCGCCGAGCGGCGGTATGCGCTGAGGGCTCCGGGCGTACAGAAAACCGAGCGGATCGCGCTCTGGGCCGAACGGATGATTTCAAAGTTGAAGACGAAATTGACGTCCATCATCCGGGGAATCGAGCCGTCTTTGGTATTGAGCACCCGGATATTGCCGGCGACGCCGCCGATTTTGGAATCGACAAAAGGCGAATTGAGTACCCGCAAGGTATCCGGAAAAACCACCGAGTCGCTGTCAACGGTGACAATCACGTCGGCCTTGGAGTTGGTGATGCCATAATAAAGGGCGTTGCGCTTGCCGCCGTTTTTCTCCAGCTTGATCGGAGTGATCCGGCCGTTGGAACGGGCGGCGACTTCGCTGATCCATTCCCAGGTATCATCGACGCTGCCGTCGTCAACCGCGAGAATTTCGAGCTTGTCCAGCGGATAATCGCTGGCCATCACGCTCTCCAGCGCGTTGAGCACATTGCGCCCCTCGTTGTAGGCGGGGACGATCACCATGCAGCTCGGCAACTGGTCGTCGGAGAGGGTCGGATGGGGCTTGTAGCCAAAAAAGGCGAGGAACAGCAAATATGTGTAATAAATGATGTTCAGCAGCAGCACCCCGACGCCGACCGCCATCAGGATGTGGCTGGTCGAATCGGTGTAGATCGAGCGCAGCGGCATGTACGCGGCCCCGGTGGCCAGCGCGGTGATGAGCAATGCGAAAGTCAGAAGTTTGATGGTGCCGGGGCTGGCGATCCGCCGCATGGTAAACATCAGCGGGGATTGAACCGTACGGTAAATATACCCGGTGGCGCTTTCGATACTGTTGAACGGTGAACGAAAATCCGACATGATGAAATTCCGTATGATTTACTTGTAATGGATTATAATATACATGTGCCAATGATAAAATCAAGAGCTCTTCTTTTGCTCAAGCTCTTCCCATCTCCGGTAGAGCGTTTCGGCATGCTGCCGGGCCGCGTCAAGCGCCGCGCTCAATTCGGTGATCCGGCTGCCGTGTCCGGCAAAGAAACCGGGATCGGAAAACTGTTTTTCCAGCTCGGAAACCGCGTCTTCGGCAGCCGCCACTTTATCCTCTATGGCGGCGAGTTCGAGTTGCTCGCTGTAGGTCAATTTGCCCTTGGCAACCGGTTTTTCGGTGATGTTCCGGGGGGCGACCTTTTGGGGGGCGATCGGGGCGGCGAGTTCGCGGCGTTTCTCAAGATGATAATCGTAGTCGCCGGGGGTGTAAACAAGATTGCCGTCGCCGGCAAAGCCGAGAATGCCGTCGCAGACCCGGTTGAGGAAATAGCGGTCGTGGCTCACCGCCACCACGCACCCGTAGAAACCGGCCAGCGCCTCCTCCAGCAACCGCAAAGTTGAGAGGTCAAGATCGTTGGTCGGCTCGTCGAGAATCAGGAAGTTGCCGCCGTGCTTGAGAATTTTGGCCAGCGTCAGCCGCGCTTTTTCGCCGCCGGAGAGGTAACGGACCTGGGTATTGATGCGTTCGTCTTCAAAGAGGAAACGCTTGAGATATCCCCATACCGTAATTTTTTCGCTGCCGAGCTCGACCGTATTGGAATTTTCGGCGACCTCCTCGGCCACGGTTTTGTCGGGATCGAGCACCAGACGCGACTGGTCGATGTAATTGAATTCGACGGTCGGCGCGATTTTGACCGTGCCCCGCTGCGGGGCGAGCGCACCGGTGACCAGCTTGAGCAAAGTCGATTTGCCGACCCCGTTGGCGCCGACGATGCCGAGCTTGCTGCCGCCCTGAAATTCAAAGCTGAAGTCGTTGAAGAGATTTTTTCCGCCATAGGACATGCCGACGCCGGAGAGGATCACGGTCTGGTTGCCGAGCCGCGGGGCAGGGGGGATCACCAAGTCGATGTCGCCGGTGCGCACCGGGCCGCTTTCGGCGGCGACGGCCTGAAAATGTTTCAGCCGGCCGACGTTGCGCCGCAAGCGCGCCTTGGGCGAACGGCGGACCCACTCGATTTCGTCGCGCAGGAATTTGCGGCGTTTGCTTTCGCAGATGTCTTCGGCCGCCTCGCGGTCGGCTTTGGCATCAAGAAAGTCGGCGTAGGAGCCGGCGCAGGAAAAAAAGCGGCCGTTGTCGAGCTCCACAATCCGGGTCGCAATGCGGTCGAGGAAATAACGGTCGTGAGTGACAAAAAGAACGCTGCCGCGGTAATTTGCAAGATACGATTCAATCCACTCGATGGTCTCGACGTCGAGATGGTTGGTGGGTTCGTCAAGCAGCAGCAAATCAGGCTCGGATACAATCGCCCGCGCCAGCCCGACCCGGCGTTTTTCGCCGCCGGAGAGCGAAGCGATCGGCCGGTCGTCGGGAGGAAGCCGGAGTTTGGCGGCGACGGTTTCGAGCTTGGTCGCCGGATGCCAGGCATCGTGGAGCGTCAGTTGGTGCTCGATTTCGTCGTGTTCACCGCCGCTCGCGGTGGCGGCGTAACGGCGCAGGAGATCCTCGAACCAGGCGAGGCCCTGAGCCACGTTTTCGCGGATGGTGAGCGTTTCGTCAAGTTCAAAATCCTGCGGCAGCATCGCGGTACGCAGCCCCCGGGCAAAGGACAGCGTGCCCTCGGAGACTTTCTCCTGCCCGGTGATGACCCGCAGCAAAGTGGACTTGCCGCAACCGTTGCGGCCGATCAATGCGACCCGCTCGCCTTCGTACAGCGACACCGAAGCCTGATTGAAAATCACCTGCCGCCCGATGTTCAAATTCAAATTTTCCGCGACCAGAAGTATCTTTGATGCCATGTTTTTCTCCGGAGCTCAAGACGATTACAATAGTGCCTCGGGCGGTGAATTGCAAATCGTTCTTGCAAAATGACGCAAGCGACGGTATATTATTTTGAAAGGATGCCGCAAAATGTTCGATCCCAAGTCACTTTCCGCCGATCAATTCATCGATGACGCCGAGGTGCGGTCAACGCTCGACTACGCCGCCGCCAACCGGGACAACCGCGAACTGATCGCCGCCATTCTCGACAAAGCCGCCACCGGCGCCGGGCTCACCCATCGCGAAGCGCTGGTGCTGCTTGACTGCCGGCTCCCGGAGGAAAACGCCGCCATTGCCAGACTGGCACGCGAAATCAAACTCCGGATTTACGGTAACCGGATCGTGATGTTCGCACCGCTTTATCTCTCCAATTACTGCATCAACAGCTGCGTCTACTGTCCGTATCACTGCGCCAACCGCACGATCCGCAGACGCAAACTCTCGATGAGGGAGATCGAAGAGGAGACCATCGCGCTTCAGGACCAGGGCCACAAGCGTCTCGCGCTGGAGTGCGGCGAAGACCCCTTGCACAACCCGATCGAATACGTCCTTGAGGCGATCCGGACCATTTATTCCATTCACCACCGCAACGGCGCGATCCGCCGGGTCAACGTCAACATCGCCGCCACCACCGTCGAAGACTACCGCAAACTTCACGACGCCGGGATCGGGACATATATTCTCTTTCAGGAAACCTATCACCGGCCGAGTTACGAAAAACTCCACCCCGCCGGCCCCAAACACGATTACGCCTGGCACACCGAGGCGATGGACCGGGCGATGGCGGGCGGGATCGACGATGTGGGACTCGGCGTGCTTTTCGGCCTTTACGACTTCCGCTACGACTTTGCGGCGCTCCTGATGCACGCCGAACACCTCGAAGCGGCCCAAAACGTCGGTCCGCACACCATCAGCGTGCCGCGCATCCGGCCCGCCGACGACGTCGATCCGGAAGCATTTCCCCATGCGGTTGACGACCAGACCTTTGAAAAAATCGTCGCGGTGCTGCGATTGGCGGTGCCCTACACCGGATTGATCGTCTCGACCCGCGAGTCTCAGGTTTCGCGCGAAAGGGTGCTTGAGCTTGGCGTATCTCAGCTCAGCGGCGGTTCGCGCACCAGTGTGGGGGGCTATGTCGAGGAGGAAAAGCCGGAAGCGAGTTCGGCCCAATTCGAAGTCAATGACCATCGCACTCTCGACCAGGTGGTCGGCTGGTTGCTTGAGCGTGGATTTATTCCGAGTTTTTGCACCGCCTGCTATCGTGAGGGGCGGACCGGCGACCGTTTCATGGCGCTGGCCAAATCCGGCAAAATCGGCAACTGCTGCCAGCCCAATGCGCTGATGACGCTACAGGAATATCTGCTCGATTACGCCTCCGCCGCCACCCGCGCCGCCGGTGAAAAAACGATCGCGGCCGAACTCGAGCGGATTCCCGATCAAAAGGTCCGTGAATTCACCGCCGGCAAACTTGCCGAAATCGCCCTGGGCAAACGCGACTTCCGGTTCTGATCCTGATCCGGATGGCCGCGGTGATTTTCGACCCTTCCCGCCGCCAAACTTGCGATTGATCTTCGCCGTTGCAACCCGCATGGTTCCGCAATGCCGTCCAATGCGTATCCCGCGCCGATCCCGCAATAATCGCCACGTCCAGATATCAGCACTTGCAAAACCGGTATATAGTTTAATTTCAACGAGATATGTATGCGGAAATATTTCAGGATTCATTTTCATTCGGATCAATTTTGATCAGCGCGAACTGACATAATGTCCATGCCCGCCGCCGGGAAATCATATCAAAAAGGCCTCTTTTTTGTTATTTTTGATTTACCGATAACTTGAAATATGAGTGTTCCGCCTCCATATTATGGACTAAGCAAGTTTGACTTTTTCAAGTGAGGAGGAAAAAATGCCAAACATTCAGCAACTCTTGTCGGACGAAATACGCCGTCTGGCGAGAAAAGAAGCGAAACTCATGCTTGAGCCGATTCAGGCCAAAATGAGTGAATTGCGCAAGACCGTCGCGGAATTGAAGCGACTGGTCAAGGCACAGGGAAATAACGTTCCGGCTCCGGCCGCGGAAAACGCCGCGCCGCCAAAGGAACGGCAGGTGCGCATCTCCGGCGAAAGAGTCGCCAAATTGCGCGCCCGGCTCGATTTGACGCAGAGTGAATTCGCCGACCTGATCGGCGTCAACCGGATTTCGGTCAGCCATTGGGAGCTCGGCAAGAATACCCCCGGCGACGCCCAGAAAAGGAAAATCGCGGCGATTCGCGACATGGGAAGACGTGAACTGAAAAAGTTGCTCGAAGAAAAAAAGAACGTTTCAATACCGGAACCGACGGCGACCGCCAGGGACGAATAACTTCATCCGCCCGGGCGGTTATAACAACCAGATATTTTGCCGCGGCCACCGGGACAATGGA
>JBFWIO010000198.1:0-6359 GCA_050255955.1 Victivallaceae bacterium | reverse complement strand
GATCTTCGCCGGATCGCCGAAAGCTGCGCCGGCCTCATTTTTTCCAACGAATTCGTCAATCCCGAAAGCTGGCAGCATTTGCTCGAATCCAGATTCCCATGCGCGCGGATTTCGTTTGACTTCCTGCAAGTCAACACCGCTTTTGTCGATTACCGCCCGGCACTCGACCAACTCGCCGCCCATATCCTGACAGGCGACTGCAAAAGAACAAGTTACATCTGCCAAACGCAGCAGGCCCTCGACATCGTCGAGACGTGGCTCGCACGCAACTCCCACATCATGGACACACTCGAAACCCATGGCATCGGAGCCGCCCAAAACATTCACCTGGCATTCCCCGCCAAAAGCAGCCGCGGATGGGATGACTTTTCCAGCGAAATCGCCAAGGGCAACGGCAAGATTGCGATCATTCTCTGCTCCAGCGACTATTACACCCCCGCCCTGCAGGCACTCAAGCGGCTCGGCAAGCGAATGCATCACGATTACGAAATCTACTGCATGTCCCGCGTCGAAGATGACCTGATCGAAGGACACTGCGTCAACATCAGATACCCCGCCGCCGCACAGGCCATGGTCTCCATGCTCTATTTGCAAATCGAAACCGGAAAACCGCAAATAGGCAAAGCCCTCCTCGCTGAATTCGCACCTTGCAACTGAAGTAATTTCGAGACAACTCGAAATGGATGTATTTTCGAATAGCCGGCGGGATAAAGAACGACACCCTCGCCGCCGTTAACCGCAATTATGCCCGGCAATTCCGGAAAACACCCGTTTGCCGCCACCCAACCCCGCATTGACCGTCCCGGCTTTTTCATGCCGCCATCGTCATCAAGGCCCGACCCTGCCGGGTCTGCCCGAAAAATATGCCGCGCTCACAATTATATTCCCGGCTCGGATAACCGATTTCAACTTAAGAGCCAATTTCAAAACTCTTTGCGGCGCTGAAAAATGCTCACCGCGTCCGGCTTGTCCGACACATCGAGCTTTACCGCTGAGGGTAAAGCCGCTCAATGCCGGACGGCGGCGGCCATCGGCGATCATTTTTTCATCATCCGCAAATACTTTTGAAATCGGCTCTTAACTCTCCCCGCCTGCCCCGCAGCCCGAACGATCCCGTCGCAGGCTCAGCGCGACCCGCTTCCGGCAACATATCCGATGCGCAAAAAGGGCCCGGCCCGCGGCCGTTTACCCTTAATTTTTTGTCCCTTCAGGCGAGAAATTTAAAAAAACAACGATTAAATGATAATTTTTATCTTTAGTATTATATTTTGCTTGTAATTTTTATAACTATGTGTATATTTAGCAATAACGGTGCCCTGATTATATATAAAAACAAATAAAATAATGACGTGGAGCCTATGACAAAACACAAACTATGCAAGAGTGCGGTATTGACAGACATGCTTGAGGAGAAAATCATCAGAGGGGTTTTCCCGCCCGGCAGCGACTTTCCAACCATGGACATGTTGATGCGCGAACACAATATCAGCATTGTTACCGCCAATAAGATTCTGAAAGAACTAAATACCCGCGGCCTGATCGACGTCCGCCGGGGCAGAAAAACCAAAATACCATTTCGCGGAACCGTCTTCCCGCAGTTGTCCAAACCAATCGGTATCGTAAATCCGATGCCGCAACCATACCGATTGGCAAAATGGCGGGATGAACTGCTTCAGGAAATCCAACGCATGATCCTGGCGCACGGCAACCGCTCTTTGTGGCTTCCGGCTGACTTCGCCCTGGATAATGTGATTGATCGTTGCTCAGGATTGATCTACTCCAGCGAGCAAATTCCTCCGGAACAATGGGATGTGCTGCTGAAATCGGAAACCCCGTGCGCCAGAATAACGTTTGAACGCCCGCATCCCAATTGCATATTCATCGACTATCGTCCGGCCATTGACCAGGTTCTTATGCATGTTGTTTCATCCGGGTGCGAAAATATTATTTTTCTTTATTCGAGCGAAGAGGAATGTTCCGGCGGAAAAATATGGTATAAAGAAAATATGAGATTTCTGGATACCCTGGAGCCTTACTGCATCAATGAAACACGTATTCACTATCTCGTTATCAATCCGGAAGATTTCGGCAGCGAGGCGGAATTCACGGAAATCATGCGCGGAATAACGGGCAAAACAGCCATCCTGGGAACATGCTGCAACTACAACCCGATGGTAATCAACGCCATGACAGCACTAAACCGGGAAATCCACAAAGACTATGAGATTTACGCATTGTCATTCGTCGGAGCCCCGATGCCGTCAGTCAACAATGTCGATATCAGATATTCGCTGATCGCTGAGAAAATGATCGATATGTTTTATGAGAATTGCATCACACGGACAATTCAGTCAGGCAGAACACTGCAGGCGGAATTTATTCCGAGACTCAATGCGACTCAATGAGTATTGTCTCGGCGCATAAATGCGTTGCACTGGATACTGAGAGTGGCGAAAAGCCGACGCGCTTTGCAATCAAGCAGCAATACGCGAATCGCCAAGCGCGGCAAGATTCGTAATTCAAGCATCCGTGCAACATATTTATCCGCCCAGCCAATATGAACACGTCAACCAGTCACGATACTGCACAAATTTCGCAGAACACTGCCGCCCCCCCTCCCCCCCGAGCGCAGAGGCCGGTTCAGGCGGCGGCGGTGAGTTCAGCGCATCAGCCGCCGCAGGATGACATTGGCGAGCACAAAAGCGAAAAGCAGAATCCAGAAAACCCGAAAAACCCAGTTCGAGATGAAGTCGTAGCCGCAGAACACCTGGTGCCCGAAAATCGGAATCACCGCAAGATAAATCAGGAAATGGCTTTTGCGCCAGACCGCCAACCGGAGCTTGCCCGCAAGCATCAGAACACAGCAAGTCAGCAGAAAGAAAACCGTCAGCAGACCAAGCAAGGTGAAACTCCCCCACCCGCCGTCACCGCAGAAATCGATGAACGACGCCCAGAACGATTCGCCGTTGAGCATCGACCTGCCGCGAAAAATCAGAAACACATGAATCGCCAGCAGTCCCAAGATGGTAAATCCGACCACGCCGTGCCACCGGGCCAGCTTCGCCTTGGCTTCGGAATCACTGCCGCAGCGTTTCCGGTTCAGCATCAGAAATTGCGAGAGGAACAGCAACGCGCATAAAATCCCGGCCAGCCGGCCGTACAACACGAGTTGCCGCGGCAGCGATGCAGTGAACTGATTGCCCGCCGGACCGGCAAAGTTGAATACGAAAAACACCGCAAGAGCGGCAAAACTCACCGCCATCAGCAGCGCGGGAACGGTGAAGCGGATTATGACGTCGTTTTTCATGGCTTCTGCCGAAACGTTGATTTCTTCAGCACCCGAACCGCACAACATGCGACTCGCGGCAACTCCACGGCGGTTCCCCCGATGCCGGCGAAAAGACCGCCGGAGGCAGTCAGGTTTATCGCCAAAAAGCACGCAACTCTCATTTTCACGCCCTCACCTCCGATAGGTAACCGTGGAATCACCGCCGGCTCCGGTCTGACGGAAAACCCCCGGCGTAACCAGATAGATCCGGCGGAATACTTTGCAGAAATAGGCCGGATCTTCGAAGCCGCAGGAGGTTGCCACCTCTTTGACCGAATCGCGGGTAGTCTGCAAGAGACGCATCGCCATACGCATTTTGAGCTCCAACACATAGCGCCGGGGCGATCGGCCGAGCTTTTCGCGGCACAGCCGGGAAAAATGCCAGCGGCTGTAGCCGACGCGCATGGCCAGATCATCAACCGAAATCGCTTTGCCGAGATTCTTGAGACAATAATCGTTGACCCGGGCGACAAAGTCGTCATCGCCGCATCGCCCCGACACGCCGCCCGATTCCGCCAGCAGCGTCATCATGAACTGATACGCCCCGGCCGAAGCCGCGTAACGGTCGTCAAAACGGGTCCCGCCGACACACTCTTCATACATGCTCCCGGCCAGCCGGACGGTTTCTGAGTCCGCATGGCAGCGGTACGACGGCGCGCCGCCCCGGCGACGACGGCACTCACGCGCCAGCCTGACGCACTCCGAACCCGACAAAGTGACGAATAACACCTCCCAAGAGGAAGAATCGGCAGGGAGATAATAACAGTGCTTTTCCGGCACGATCAACAGCATCGCGTCGCCGGCGAGCTGGCGGGTGGTCACCCCGTCGAAGTCCAGCGCACCCTCGCCGCTGACCGTATATTGCCAGATTACGAACTCGCGATTGCCGCGCCGGGTGCCGTCCCAGCGGTACGATTGCTGGTTCTCGGCGAATTCATGACCGCAGTTGACCAGCATCGCATGAAGCGGCAGCGCGCGGTCGGGGAAAAACAAATTACAGCACGGCGGTCTGTTCTGATCCATCTCACTTATTGTCTGTCTGCTTCGGAGTCAGCAAGAGTCCGGCGGCCTTGCGCTGTCGCGGCGCTGGGCTGGCCAGGAGATAATAGCCGAGATTGTCGCAGAACAGTCCTCCCTGAACGATTCCCATATGCGCACCGGGCAGGTGAATTACCACATCCCAGTCGATCGTCGAAAGTTCGAATGGAACGAAATCTTCGCGGCCGAGCCGGGTGTCGGCACGGGCACTGATTGCCGGGACTTTGCCGTCTCCGGCGTCGAATTCGGTGATCTTGAGCTTGCCGGTTGCGGGGTCGGCTTCGGCTTTGATCGCGGTGTTGATCGCGTCGCCGAGGATCAGCATCATAAAAAGGCTGTCCGGAGGCTGTTCCGGAGTTTCCATGGTTTCAGTGAACTGCCGGGCCCGGTCGAGACACTTTTTCAGGTGATCGCGGGCGATGGCAAGCCGCTCAGAACGTTTTTCGACATTGGGCAGCAGAATCTTCAGCACTTCATCCTGCTCCGGGTCGAGCAAGCCCCACTGATATTTCTCCCAGACTGCGATATCATACATGTTGAGAGGTTCTCCGGTGGCGCCGTCAAGTACCATTTTGGCCGAAGCCGGCGGCATCATCTGATAATATGTCGGAAAAGTTCCGATCACCGCCGGCGGATAGGGCAATGCCCCCTTGGCATAAGTCAGGCCGTTGACCAGCTCGACACAGGTGTCAAGATAGCCGCGGTTGGGGGTGCCGGCGAGGATGGCGCGGTCAATGAACCTGGCACCGCGCCAGCTCGGCTTGGGCCGGGTGCCGTCGGCGGGCAGATTGTCACCGCCGTAACGGAGGTAGTAACGGGTCAGCAGGCCCCCCATCGAGTGCCCGAGCATGTCAAAGTGGACATCATAATCGGCGACGCCGAATTTCTCCTCGATCTCCTTTTGCCGTTCCTTGCGGGCGTTGGCGATGAAGCGCTCGAGCCGGGCCGCGTTCTCGGCCAGGTCGCGCCGCCAGTCGTAGGAAAAAATGTACATCCGCCGTCCCTGCCCGCCGGGCTCGGCGCGGTAGCCGATCGAATTCAGCACGGAAAGCATGTTGTCATAACCGTCCACCTTGAACTCAAGGGTGCCGACCAGCACTTTGAACTTTTTGATGATGCCGTCCGGAACGACGTTGTCGCGAAGTTTGCCAAGCGGCACGTCGCGGCGCATCGGCAGCGCCAGGTGCTGCAAATGGGTATTGGAATAACGCCTCAAGGCCTCGCCGGCGCGGACTTCGCCCCAGATGATGTTGCCGCTTTCGGTGTCCTTCAGGCGGCCTCCGAGGAAGCCGTGGACAACGATCAGCGGATTGGCGTCAATCCCGTTGTAGGCGATCGATTTGCGGGCAATTTCCCCCTCGATGCCCTGCCTCTCGGTCAGGTCGGAGTAGTAGGACCCGACCGCCTGTTCCGGGGAGGAGCAGCCGGCGGCGGCGAAAAGCATCGCGGCGAATACCGGCAACAAAATTGTGAGGATGTTTCTTTTCATGAAAAATAATATAGCTTTGCAAAGTGCAAATACAACAAAAATCGACTTTACTTTTGTTCTTTTTCCATTACATTATCAGACATGGCAACGAATCAATTTTCACTTCATACCGGGAACGACCTCGAACTTCTGGCCGGCAATCTTGCGGAGCTGATGCGGCAGCCGCTTTCCGACCCTTTCGGGCCGGAATTGATTGTGGTGCAGAACCGGGGCATGGCGGTCTATCTTGAGCAATTCCTCGCCGGCAAACTCGGCATCGCCGCCAATCTGCGCACTGTTTTTCTCAAAAATCAGGTCGAGGAGCTGCTGGCGCTGGCGCTGGGAACGGATATGGCCGGTGAGCTCGCCTTTTTTTCGCCGGAGACCATGCGCTTTGCCATCTGCCGCATTCTCAAAAGCGAAAGTGACGAACCGGCCTTTGAGGAGTATCGCCGCTACCTTGCGCCGGGACACGGCGACGAACGGGTGGGGCAGCTCGCCGCGACGCTGGCGGCGCTCTTTGAC
>JBFWIO010000197.1:0-6372 GCA_050255955.1 Victivallaceae bacterium | reverse complement strand
GTGCTGGCCTTCGCGGACTTTGTGGATTTTTTTTTCATCGATATAAGCGGTAAATTTCTTCGGCCCGGCGGCGGCGAGGATGACCAGCGTATCGCCGGGGGCGAAATAGATGCCGTCTTTGGTCGGGATGTAGCCGATGGTGCCGTCTTCGGGGGCGATGAAGCGGTACTCTCTTTCGCGGTCGGCGACGAGCTGGAGTTCGCTTTTGCGTCCGGCAAGGCGGCGCCGGAGCAACTCCAATTCATTTTCGGCATGGGCGATGATCTGGGCGGCGAGTCCGTCGCGAAGTTTGCGCAGATCCTCTTCATTTTTTTTGAGCTCCGCCTGGACCTTGAGGTATTCGAGCTCTTTTTTCTGCAATTCCATTTCGGAGACCGCCTCGCGTTCGCGCAGTTTGCGAAAAACGTCAAGCTCGTGGCGGCTTTTGATTTCACGCTCCCGGGATTCGACGACGGTGATGTCGGTGTGCCGGTATTCTTTGGGCAGCGGGTCGCGGCGGGTAATTTCAAGCGCGTAACTGCGGGTTTCGATTTCCGCTTCCAGTTCGCGGATCTGGTTGGCTAACCGGAGCCGGGTTTCGGTGAGTTCGCGGTTGTCGAGCGTCAGCAGCAATTCGCCTTTTTTCACGGTGTCGCCGTTGTGTTTATCCAGCGTGACGATCCGGCTTTGGACCGCGGATTTCATCTCGTATTCGCGCAGCCCCTCGACCACGCCCCGGCCGGTGACCATATCGTCCATCCGGCCCAGCAGAATCGCGCCGAGACCGCCAAAAAGCAACAGGACCATAATGATGATCAACCGGCGGAACAACCGTATTTTTTCCCGGAACTTGCCCGGCGCGTTCGCTTTCATATCGCATTTCCCTTGAGCTGGGTGGTGTAGAGTTCGCGGTAAACGCCGTCGCCGGCGAGCAATTCATCGTGCTTGCCGCACTGGATGATCCGCCCCTTGTTGAGGACCACGATCTTGTCGGCGTTGCGGATGGTCGAGAGCCGGTGGGCGATGATGATGGTGGTACGGTCGTGCATGACGGTGTCCAGCGCCTGCTGGACCAGCACTTCGGATACCGTATCGAGCGCACTGGTCGCTTCGTCGAGAATCAGGATCGCGGGATTTTTGAGAATCGCGCGGGCGATGGCCAGACGTTGTTTCTGCCCGCCGGAGAGGGAGGCGCCGTTTTCGCCGATCACGGTATCGTATTTTTGCGGCAGCTGTTCGACGAATTCGGCGACATTGGCCAGCCGGGCGGCGTTCTCCACTTCCCCGTCGGTGGCGTCTTTTTTGGCATAAGCGATGTTGTCGCGGATCGAGCCGCTGAACAGAAAAGGCTCCTGGAGCACTACGCCGATGTTGTTGTGATAGGACTCCTGTCCATAGCGGCGCACATCGACGCCGTCAACCAGCAACCGGCCGCCGGTGACGTCATAAAAACGCATCACCAGATTGCTCGCAGTGGATTTGCCGCAGCCGGAGGGGCCGACGAAAGCGACCTTTTCGCCGGGCTTGATCTCCAGCGAGAAGTCCTGAAGCACCGGAGTGTCCTTGTAACTGAATTCGACATGGTCAAAGACGATATGCCCCTTTAATTTGCCGGCCGGGACCGGGTCGGCGTCCTCGCGGATTTCCGGAATCACGCTGAGCAAGCGACCGATGCGGGTGGCTCCCACCATCCCCTGCGAAATGATCGCGGCGCTGCCGGAGAGGGCGTTGATCGGATTGAGCAAAATGCCGACGTAGGCGTAAAACGCGGCGAAGCCGCCGAGCGTCAGCGTGCCGTTGCGCACCAGCGGGATGCCGACGCAGATCAAAATCAGGTAGGTGATCAGCGAAATCACATCGCAGATGCTCCAGCAGAAGTTGTTGGTCAAATTGATCTGGATTTGCAGCGCCATGGTCGGCCGCATCGTGCCGAAAAAGCGTCGGACCGCGGAGCGTTCGCGGGCGAAGGATTTAACCACCCGGATGCCGTTGATGTTTTCCGCGAGGTTGGCGGATATCTCCGACATGCGTTCCTGAAGCGAGAGGGAGTCGCGGCGGAGAATCCCCTTGAAGTAGTGAAAGTTGATGAAATGCAGCGGCACCATGCACAGCACCACCAGCGCCAGTTGCGGACAGATGAAAAAGAGCAGCACCAGAATCGTCGCCGCCATAAAGATCTGGTCGGACATCGAGATCGACAAACTGACCAGCTGCTGCAGCAGCGATACGTCGCTGATCACGTTGCTGATCAATTTTCCGGTGCGGTATTCATCATAAAAACGCAGCGAGAGGCTCTGGAGGTGGCGAAAGATCCGGTTGCGGACATCAAGCAGCAGCCGGGAGATGGTGTAACTGCCCATATAGCCAGAGATATAACGCATGATGCACCGCATCGCATAGATGACCGCCATAACCCCGCAGAGGATATAAAAAAGTTCGTAATCGGCGTTGGGCAAAATGCGGTCGATGGCGATTTTGAGCATCCACGGCGTGGCCAGCCCAAGCAGCGAGAAGCAGATCTGGACAACCACGGCGGCGACGATCAGCCCCCGGTAAGGACGGATCAGGTCGAGGAAACGGAATTCAGTCATGGAGTCATTCTTCATGGTACATCCAATATCACGGTTCTGGTGCCTTCTGTTTTTTATTGATGCGGCGACTAAGAGCTTATCCCTAAATAAAGAAATGGCATGATGTCGCGACGAAATGTCAGTCACGAAGTCTGATAAAATTGACGATACCGGCGGTATCGGCAATTAAAGCAGACGAGCGAGTGGCTTTTCGCCGCAAATCAGGACATTTTGGCTTATTCAGGGATAATACCAATTCGCTTTCAACCATAGACGAAACTTGGTCTTTCGCGCGTTTTTTCGCATTGTTCCGCAGGCCGATGTGAGCATCGGACGAGGACACAATGCGAAAAATCACATCGCAATACCGGCGCTTCGTGATCTGTGTTTGAAAGCGAATTGGTATAAGCTCTGATTCGGCTTGCCATGACATGGCAGAGATTGCATGGCGAAGTTGCAATCATGACAAGCCCAATCAGTCGCCGCATCAATACTATAAACGCGAATCGGGGCGAAAAAAATGTGCGGAGCGTTTTTTTTAGCAAAAAAAATAAGCCGGATCCGCCATTGACGGCGTTCCATGCGGGGATAATACGGCATTTTGATCGATTTGACGTCCGGCGGCGCTCACCGGGAGGCCGCGGGGGTATTTTGCCGTTTATCGTTTGATTTTCCCTGTTTCGCCGTTTTTAAACAGGGGGGGAGAAACGGCAAAGGGAAGCGTGAAATTGCCTTTACGCTATTATCGGCCAGCGAAACATGACCGGCCACCCGGCCGTCATCAAGCGGATGGTCCACTCGTGCCGCCAGATCCCGGAAAAGCCTGCGGGGTGTCCATAATCCCGCCGACCAGAAACCAGATCGTTGAGACCATCCCGACCACACCGGCCACAACCAGGCCGGTGTGGTAAAAATAGCGGCTCCACCAGGACGCCGGCCATGGCGAAAAAAGAGTCCAGATCAGCACTCCGGCAAAACAAATCCCGATCTGAAAAATGAACGTGTAGATGAAAACCGACCATGCGATCACTTTGTCGCCAGTCGTATATTCCGGCGTAATGCCGATCAATTTGCCCCACACGCTTCTCCAACTCCAGGCCGATCGAAATATCGCCTCCAGGGGAGCTGCTCAGCACCCCTTTTCTCTGAAACCGCGCCTTGGGGAACTTGCTTCTTGAGCGCCGGGTCATTGCGGAGGACCGTAGTGCCGAAGCTGCCGGAACTCGACGGGACCATGTGGATCAAACCGGAAGGCGGAATTTCTGTCCGAAACCGACTACTGAGCGCATAACCCCACAGGACACCGGCCTTTTCGGTTGAGCGACAGTAGCGAATTTGATTGCCGTTCAGGAGCAGCAGCAAATGGTAATGCGGATTGGGGGAGACGTGTTTTTCCCGTACCCATACGTAGTGAGGATCGTAACCGGTCATTGCCAGAAAGCGTCGATACTCTTCGATGAAATGCAGGAAGCTGGCATTGTCTTCGTCGGCTTTGACGCATACCGGGTAAAGGACGATCAGGTGCGCCACCAAGACCCGGCTGTGCCGGTCAAGCATGTGCTCCAGGCGGTCGATGATCCGGTCCATGATACCGGTGAAGTATCCCGCCCCGGGACCGTCATAAGGCAGAAGGGGATGGTTGCGGCAGGCGTTGCCGGTGGTGATTGAGTGTGTCATTGTCGAATCTCCTGTCCGGTAGAGGGTAATGCTATAGGTTGTCACCCTGTTACTATTGAGTATACCCATATCCATAACCCCCACTCATCAGCTGTAAGATATGCAGACCATCAACCTCAAGGACAACCATTGCATGAAGATTTCCCCTTTCGGCTGCAATGATTCGGTTTTTCCATGACGATTATCGGGCCAGGTATCGGAAAGATTATGGATAGATTCTTAAAAAAGGTTACTCCAGCTCTTCCTGCTTGTACTGCTGCCAGCCAATTTTAACGGCCTTCGGTTGCCGTCATCCAACAACACCGCGCCTGTGACGTGTTTCCTTAAATCCAGCGGCGGCATCAGTTGATTTTTGTTCAGCGACTACACCAGCCAATCCCTGAAATACGGCTGGGACTTCTCTGCCGGATCAAATGCCAGACTCTGCCGCCCCCAGCCATTCTTGTGCAAAAAACGACAACCGGATTCAATCTCTCCGCATCCAGACCGGCCATCGCTTCATGAAAAATCATCGCCTGTTTTGATTTTTTCGTTACATTGACTCACCATCAATATAAAAAAACCCATTTCCCCGATATATTCAGAAAACATGGGTTTATCAACAGCCGGCACCGAATAACTGTCAGGTTTTTTTAATTTCGACTTGACAAATGATCGCCGTTGATTATTTTAAATATAGAATTTCATTTTATAAATAAAATATCGCGCAGGCAATGATGGAAAAACGCTACAACGCACCGGCGGCGGCAAGTACGCTTGAAGTGCTTGAATTCATGGCCGGCAATCCCGGCGCGTGGGGGCCGACCGAGCTGGCAAAACGGCTCGATTCTTCGGCGAACCTGACCTTCCGGGTGTTGAGCGTGCTGCAGGAAAAGGGTTACGTCAAACGCAATCCGGCCGGGCAGTACGAGCTCACCGCCGGGCTCTATTCGCTCGGGATGAAACTCCACAACAGCTTCGACTTGCGCAAACAGGCCCGGCCGTTCCTCGAGGAACTGGCCGAATCGGTCGGTGAAAGCTGCCAGATTCAAATCCCGGCGGGAGGCCGGATGCTCCAGCTCGATTTCGTACCGCCGCCGGCGGATTACTATCTCGCGGTGACACCGGGCATCCGGCTCTACTGGCACGGCAACGCCTTCGGCAAAGCGGTCTGGGCCTTCCTGCCGTCCGACGAAAGCGAAGCGCTGCTCCAAGCCCCGCTGCCCCGGCTGACGCCGCACACGGTGGTCGATCCGGCGCAACTCCGCACCGAGCTCACCGCCGTGCGAGAAACCTTCTCCGCTTCGGAATTCGACGAGTACGTGCTCGGCAGTTACTGCATCGGCTCTCCGGTCTTCGACGCGACCGGACGACCGGTCGCCGGAATCGGCGTCACCGGGCTCTCGTCACGGCTCAAAACCGAAGCAATTCCCGGTCTACGGCAACTGGTGCGTACGTGCGCCGACATGATATCAGCGGCGATCGGCGGGCGCTGAGCGCGGGCCGGGCCATGGGGAACACCACACCGGAAGAGCTCCGGCATCGTCAATAGCGAGGTCAGCAAAATGGATATCGAAGCGATCAACATACGAGGTGGAAACGTGATGAACCGCAAAGCCGATCTCCTCTACCGCCTCGGCGAGCCGCTGGCCGCCGGGATGTACGAAGCCGAAAATGCGACCGTGGTCGAACGCTACGGGCGCGGCCTCCGCCGCTACTTTGAGCAAGCCGTGCCGCCGCCCGCCGCCGGTCTGCTCTATCCGCCGCCGGAGTGCCATCTCTGGCAGCTCGCCGGGCCCTGCGTCCGGTTCCAGTATTCCGGGAGCCTCGAAACTGATTTGGCCCGGCTGCGCGAAACCGGCGCGGCCCGGTTGACCGATCCTTTTGAACGCAATCTGCTTGAAAAAATCATCGATGAACTCGGTTACTTCCAGCTCAATTTGATTCCGCCGCGTTACGGCATCGGCGGCGCGGGCTACACCCACAGCGTACTCAACTACCGCCGGATGCTTCGCGAGGGACTGGGCGCTTACCGCAAACGGGTGGCGGCGATGGTCGCTTCGCCGCTCCGGCGAGCGCTGGTCGACACCCTCGCCGGGATCACCGATTTTCTCCGCCGCACCCCCGGCGACCTCGCTGCCGTCGTCGAAGCGCCGGCGCATGATTT
>JBFWIO010000196.1:0-6386 GCA_050255955.1 Victivallaceae bacterium | reverse complement strand
AACCAGCTCCTCGGCCACCCGGCCGCCCATCGAAACCGCCATCTCGTCGAGGATTTCGAGGCGGCTGTGAGTGTAAACGTCTTCCTTTGGCATCATACAGGTCGCGCCGAGGTAAGCCTGGCCGCGCGGAATGATCGTCACTTTGTGGACCGGAGTGGCGTGCGGACTGTGGATCGCCACCAGCGCGTGTCCGGCTTCGTGATAGGCGGTCAGGCGGCGTTCGCGGTCGATGATTTTGCGGCTGCGGCGTTCGCGGCCGTAGCAGACCTTGTCGCGCGCCTCCTCCATGTCCTTGCCGGTAACTGCGTCGCGGTTGTAACGCGCGGCCAGCAGCGCCGCTTCGTTGCAGAGATTGGCGAGGTCGGCCCCGCTGAAACCGGGGGTGGTGCGGGCGATGACGTCGAGATCGACGGTGCCATCGACTTTGATGGCTTTGACGTGGACGTCGAGAATCTTGCGGCGGCCGACGATGTCGGGCAGATCCATCACGATCTGGCGGTCGAAGCGTCCGGGCCGCAACAGCGCCGGGTCGAGCACGTCGGGCCGGTTGGTGGCGGCCAGCACGATCACCCCGGAGCGGCTGGCAAGTCCGTCCATTTCGACCAGCATCGCATTGAGGGTCTGTTCGCGCTCGTCGTGGCCGCCGCCCATCCCGGAGAAACGGGACCGGCCGACCGCGTCGATTTCGTCGATAAAAAGGAGGCTCGGGGTATTCTTGCGCGCCTGTTCAAACATATCGCGCACCCGGCTCGCGCCGACCCCGACGAACATTTCGACAAAGTCGGAGCCGCTGATCGAGAAGAAAGGCACACCCGCCTCGCAGGCGACCGCCTTGGCGAGCAACGTTTTGCCGGTGCCGGGACTGCCGACGAGCAAGCACCCCTTGGGGATGCGCCCGCCCACCAGCTGGAAACGCAAGGGATCGCGGAGGAATTCGACGATTTCCTGAATTTCCTCTTTGGCCTCATCGGCCCCGGCGATGTCATCAAACTTGACATGAAGTTCGTCCGGCGGAATCATCCGGGCCCGGCTCTTGCCGAAGTCCATCGCCCCGCGCCCGGCGGCGCGAATCTGGCGTGAGGTAAAGAAATAGATCGCGCCGAGGATCAGAATCACCGGCAGAAGTGAAATCAGAAGCGACCACCAGGGTTCCTTGCTGCTCTCAACCTTGACCTGGGCCTGATTGAGAAGGTTGCCGAGTTTCTCGGTAAAGATCACCCGGGTGCGATAGGAGCCTTCGGTACGGACGCCTTCTTTGGCGGCGGCTTCGCCGGCGGCGGAGGGCTTGGCGGCTTCGGATTCGGGCACGAAGAACTTACCCTCGATGCCGAGGATGCGGTCACTTTCGGAGGTGATCACCGCGGTTTTGATGTCTCCTGCAGCGAGTTTGGTTTCAAAAGCGGTCTGGTCAAAATCGGTCACCCGGGAAGTTCCGGCTCCCCGGAAGAGGAAGAGCGACCCGAGAAGCATGAAAATCAACAGCCAAACCAGCGCGGCGCGCCCTGAGCGTTGAGGCGGAATCTGTTCAGTTGCCATAAAAAAAAATGTCCTGTCTCGCTAAAAAAATGAATCCGGCTCCGCGGGCGACGCTGACGACCGGTTATTCGGCCGCGGCAAAAAACACCCGGTAGAGCAAATAGGCGACCACCACGACCGCCGCCAAACCGAGCAAACCGAGAAAGACCAGCATAATCTGATGGGTTCTGGCCTGCTTTTTGACTTCGGTCTGGGCAAAAGGCGAATAGTTGGCGAGATCCCGCACCGTCGAAACATTGGTTTCGAGGCTTTCCAAATTGATGGTGTGGGTGCGCCCGAAGCTGGAGCTGGTTGCCGACCCGGCGGCGCCGGCGGAGGCGCTGTGGTCATAATAAATTTCAACCCCGCCGAGCTGGATCACATCGGAATGCTTGAGTTCCTGCTCGGTGATCGGGATATTGTTGACCCGCGTACCATTGGTGCTGTCGTTGTCACGCAGGATGTAAGTCCCGCGGTCGGTGCGGATAAAGGTACAGTGGTGGCCGCTCAGACTGGGATCCTTGATGCAGATATCCATCGCATCCTTGCGTCCGGCCGTCATCTCGGGCTTGTCGAGTACGAACGACTTGCCGCGCATTTTCTCGAGTAAAACCGACAACTTCGGAGGTTGCTGTTCCGCCATAATTTCCACCGTTCTGTTAATCCTTGCGACGCTGAAACGCCGTTTTCTCCGTATCCCATCGATCGCTGTATCGGGGCAAAATACTCCAACTTGAACGAAATATACAACGCTCTTTTCCATTATGCAATAGCGAAAAACGAGAAATCACGGGAATTTTGCAGATTGTCCCATCTAAAAAAAACATCTGTTAAATTTTTCTATCCTTCTTTTTACACCCGATCTTCCCGGTAAGCTTTGACATCCGGCGCGGTCGAAGCCGAAGCGTGCAGCTCTATGCCTGCTTTGCTTTTTTTCTCCCTCCGTGCCTCCGTGCAAAACATTCTCCAGATCCACCCCGGCCTGCTTCGCTCGATGTCGTTCGCCGGTCACTTCGTGACTCGGCTGCCGACCTCGCTCCCGCAGTGTGGCGTCGGCTCCGCCGACATTGGGGGGAGCGCTTCGCTTAGCTTCGCTCCGGTGGAGCCGGAGCGACCAGCGCTTTTCGCGCGCTGGACTGCAACCCCGTACGACGGGGGGCGGGATGGCGCTTCGCGCTTTTTTTTTGCCTGCGGCGCTTTTTTCTCTTCCTCCGCGCCTCTGTGCCTCCGTGCGAAACATTCTCCAGATCCACCCCGGCCTGCGGCGCTCGATGTCGTTCGCCGGTCACTTCGTGACTCGGCTGCCGACCTCGCTCCCGCAGTGTGGCGTCGGCTCCGCCGACATTGGGGGGGGGAGCGCTTCGCTTAGCTTCGCTCCGGTGGAGCCGGAGCGACCAGCGCTTTTCGCGCGCTGAACTGCGACTCCGTACGACGGAGGGCGGGATTGGCGCTTCGCGCTTTTTTTTTGCCTGCGGCGCTTTTTTTTATTTTTTTTATTTTTTCCAGCGCTTGCGGTACTGCAGGGGAGACACCCCCGAATTCCCCGCAAAAAACCTCGAAAATGCGTAGATACTCTGAAACCCGCACCGCTTCCCTATCTCCGATACCGTCCGCGTCGTATGCAACAACATGTGCTGCGCCGTCAACATCCGGTACTGATTGAGAAACCGGTGCGGCGTCACCCCAAACCGCTCCTTGAACAACCGCCGCAAATGCGCCTCCGACATCCCCAACATCCGCGCCGTCACCCCCTCCGCCTCCCCGTCCGCAAAATTTTTCGACAACATCCGGCACGCCGCCAATAACCGCGGATCATCCGGCTCCGGCAAATGCGCACCCCCCGGCGGCGACGCCGTCCGCAAACCATTCAACAACAACGCCAGCCTGATCCCGCACTCCGTCACCATCTCCGGCAACCTCGTCCGCTCCGCCTCTATGTATTGATCAAGAAATACCCGCAACAAATCCCCGCTCTCCTGATACGACGCCGGCGCATTGCGGAAACTCTCTATCCAATCCGGCTCCGCCGCCAAATGAAACCGCACCAGTATCCATTTGCAGTTCTCCGCCGTCGTACTGATCCTGCGATGCGGCTGCCCCGGAAACACCACCAGAAATTCCCCCGCACGCAACCGGAACAACGTCCCCTCCACCATCAACTCCCCCAACCCCTCCACACACAACCACAAAATATACCAGCGGTGCGCCGCCTGCTGAAAATACACCGCCGTATCCCGCCGCCGCACCGATACATTAATGTCCGTCGGCATCGCCGGTGCCGCCGCAAGCGATTCCGAAAGATTCCCCAATCGTCCGCTTTGTTCCAGTTTTTCGTAGATTTCGTCGATATTGTTCATAAATGTTAAAAAAATGGTTGTTTTAATCATTTCCAGACAAGAATATAATGCTATACTATAAAAAAGCAACCGCGATGATCGCCGAAAACAGGAAAAAAGATGCCGCTCTTCATTTATCATATCGACCTAAACTTCCGCAACTTGCGCGAAGAGGAAATCAAACGCCGCCTCCACGCCGCAAGCGAGCTTGGCTGCAACGCCGTACTCTGGGAACCGGAGAACAAAGTCGTCTGGGACAGCTGCCCCGAATGCGCCGAGCCCGAAGCAATGAGCAAAGAGACTTTCGCCGGCCTGATCGAGTACGGACGCAACCTCGGCCTTGAGCCGATCCCCCTCCTCCAGACCCTCGGCCACGCCGAATATGTATTGCTCCAGTCTCCCTGTCACGATCTTCGCGAACTCCCCGAATCCTACGACTGCTACTGTCCATCCCATCCCGGCGTACGGCAACTCCTCCGCAACTGGATCGACGAGTATTGCGAACTCTTCGGCCCGATCCGTTATTTTCACCTCGGCGGCGACGAGGCGTACTTCTTTCACCGCTGCCCGCTCTGTTCCGCGCGGCCGCCGCTTGAGCTTTACAACGAATACTTCAACGAACTCGCGACCGGTCTTCGCGAACGGGGCATCCGCCCCTCGGTCTGGGGCGACATGCTCTGGAAATACGCCGGTTCGATCGATGAACTCGATCGCGATTTCGTGATCTGGGACTGGAATTACCGCGACGGCTGCGGCAATCCGGACCGGATTTTGTGGATCGACGGCAAAGAGTATACCGTCGATACCGTCAACCGGAGCGAAGCGGACGCGCTTTGCCCCGGCCTGATCGAACCAAACGGCAAATTCCGCAGTTTCTTCAGCGCCGAATTCTTCCGGAATCGCGGCTTTGAAGTGATCCTCTGCGGCACCGCCGCCTCGGCGATCGACGGTTTCTTCATCCCGCACCAGCTCCGCCACGCCGACAATCTGGTCGGCGCGGCGCGCGCGGCGCGGCAACGCGGCTATGCCGGGTGCTGTATTACCAACTGGTCGATCCGGCTGGTTTCAGCACCATGGACGATGGCCGCGGCGCAGGCTTGCGCGCGGGCCTTTCACGGCGACGCGCGGCCGGTCGAAGCGCTGCTCGACGAAGTTTCCGGACAACTGTTCGGCGACCCCGGGGTTTGGCGCACGCTCGACCGCCTCGCCGCCGCCGGAAACAGTCGCTGGCGGCTATTCACCGCCATCCAGCACACCGGGTTCAAAGATCAGCTCCCGGCCCCGCCGGATCTTTTCGAGCGCCAGCTCCGCGAGCCTGACTGCCCGCAACTCTCCGCCGCCGAAATCGCCGAAAGCGTCAGCGGCGCCGCATTGCTCAAAACCCAATTCGGCTCCGCCCGGATCGTCGAAGGTGCCGCCCTCCAGCGCGACTTCCTCGCCCTCCTGGCGCAACGGCTCGACGGCAAAATCCCCGATACCGAAAGCTTCCGCCAGAAGCTCCTCGAATACTGGGACGCCGAGGAGAAACCGCGCAACGCCCGGCTCAACGCCTTTCTGATGCTGCAACTGATCGGCAATTGCAATGATTCGTCGCTCGTACTCTAATAATATATAACGCAAGGAGATTCCGCCATGAACAAACGCCGCTCTTGCTTCACGCTGATCGAACTGTTGGTGGTCATCGCGATCATCGCCATTCTCGCTTCGATGCTGCTGCCCGCCCTCAACCAGGCCCGTGAACGCGCCCATGCCGTCAAGTGCCTCGGCAACCTCCGCCAGATCGGTTCCGCCTGGGGTCTCTACTTTCAGGACTACCAAGACTGGTTCCGATCCGGCAACGCCGGGGACGCCTCCATCGTCCGCACGACTCCCCCGCCGAACGTCTTCGCCTGGAGCGCGGTGCTCGGGTACTATCAGTATTTGCCCTACAACGCCAGCAATCGCGCCAACAACGTGATGTTCTGCCCCTCGGCGACCAAGTCGATCAACCTCAATTCCGGAGTTTGGAATTCTTACGGCGCCTGGTACGCCAACAGCTCCTCCGGCAACGGCGGCGGCAGCGGCGCGGCGCTCTCGATGAAGTATTCAAAAATCCAGAAAGCCGGCCCCTCCCGGGTCAGTCTGATCGCCGACTCATGGGAAACCCTCGGCGGTTCCAACGGCAACGCCCCGGTCTTCAAAATGCTCCACAACAACCCCACCAGCGGTTACTCCAACATCTATCTCGCCCACAACGACCGCGCCAACCCGCTCTATCTTGACGGCCACGTCAATCCCACCGGAGTCGATGATTTCAGCACCAAAGTAGTTACCTGCAAAGCAGATACCACCGCATCAGGAGGCAACCTCTTCCGCATCTCGGCGGTAGTTGCCGGGGCGCAGGGCGGATTCCGCACCATTCCGATCACTTCGACCGCAGTCAACTGGTAAATCCGGCGAAAGGACCAAACACCATGTAAAAAGCCCTGCTCCTCAGCTTCGCCGCCCTCCTCGCCGCAGCCGCCGCCGGACTCGAAGTCGGCGGTGACTACCCCG
>JBFWIO010000195.1:0-6392 GCA_050255955.1 Victivallaceae bacterium | reverse complement strand
ATAATTAAAAGCAAAGACAACCCGGAGGATGGTATGAAATTCAACAAAAAAGCATTTATCGCCGAAGTTTTGAACTCCCCCTTGCGCAAGGCGGTTCCCATTATGACTTCGCCTGGGATCGAGCTCATCGGAGCGAAACCGCGCGAGGTTTTCCAGAACGGCGAGCTTCAATTCCGCTGTATTCAGGAGCTGCTCAAGGTCTGCCCGACGGATATTGCGGTGACCTTTATGGATCTCTCGGTCGAGGCGGAGGAATTCGGCTGTGAAATTGCTTTTTCCGAACTCGAAAATCCGACCGTGACCAAGCCCCGGGCAAGCGACGCCGCTTCGATCGCGGCGCTGGCGGTTCCGGCCGTCGGAGCCAAGCGCACCGCCGAAGTGCTGCGCTGCGCCAAACTCTGCGCCGAACACCTCGACCGTCCGGTTTTCGGCGGCCTGATCGGGCCCTTTTCGCTGGCCGGCCGGATCGCCGATATGAGTGAAATCATGATGCTCGCGGCGGGCGAACCCGAAACCGCCCATGAGTTGCTCAAGAAAACCACCGCTTTCCTCAAGGCGTATTTGCTCGCGATCAAGGCCACCGGAGTTGCCGGGGCGCTGATCGCCGAACCCGCCGCCGGGTTGCTGTCGCCGGAGATGTGCCAGGAGTTCGCCGCCGATTACGTTCGTGAAATCATCGCGGCGGTGAGCGACGAATCCTTTATGGTGGTGCTCCACAACTGCGGCAAGACCGAGAAACAGGTACAAGCGCTTCTCTCGACCGGCGCCGACGCGCTCCATGTCGGCAACGCCGTCGATATTTGCACCATCCTCGACCAGGTGCCGCCGACGGTGCCGGTAATGGGCAACCTCGACCCCGCCAATGTGTTCAAAACCTTGACTCCGCCCGAAGTCTACGCCAAGACCACCGCCTTGCTGGAACGCACCGCCAAGTATCCCAACTACATTCTTTCCAGCGGCTGCGACCTCCCGCCGGCGGTGCCGGTGGCCAACGTCAAAGCCTTCTTTGACGCGCGGCGCGACTACAACGCCAAGTTGCGCGGGAAGTGAGCGCGGACTTGCTGCTGAATTGACCCAAACGGCCGGGAAGTAACCTTCCCGGCCGTTTGGCATTGCCGTTTTTTCGCATTCCGCGATCATTGATCGACTTTGAGCCTATCCCGAAATAAGCCAAAATGTCCTGATTTGCGGCGCTAAAATTGCCGATCCCAACGGTATCGTCAATTTGATCAGACTTCGTGACTGACATTTCGGCGCGACATCATCCATTTCTTTATTTGGGGATAAGCTCTTACAGTAACGCTTCGCTCATCACGCTCCGGCGGAGGTCGCGGCCGGCGTCGAGCGCCTGTTGCGCGGTCTGGTTACGCAGACTGAGCACCTTGACGCCGCGGTCGACGGTCGAGCGGTAAACGGTCTCCATGTCGTTGTACTCGGGCTGGCTGAGATTGAACCCGTGATAACCGGCGAGGCCGCAGAGGAGGGGGGCGAAGTGATCGACTTTGCCGCAGGAGTGAACCACTCCGCCGAATCTGGCCAGCAGTTGCGCGTCACAGGGTTTGACGAACTCCTCGTAAACCGCGGGCGAGAGATTCATGCAGGAGTCGAGGCTCAAGCGGATTTTGCCCCGGTGCACCCAGCCGTAATGAACATTGTAATCCGCCGCCGGGGGAACCAGCTCGAACCAGCGCTCGATAAAGGCAATGTAGGTGTCGGTGACGAGTTGCATAAACGCTTTGAGCAAATCCGGCGTGTCGTAAATGGCGAGGAAGACTTCGCTTCCCCAGACCACTTCGCAGACGTCAAAGACGCCCTGGAGATCGGGGTGGTAAATCCGGCAGTAGCGGCTGAGTTTGGGGTAGTCGGCGAGGACTTTTTGGAAATACCGGGTACAACCGAATACCGTTTCGCCCTGTCCCCCGGTCAAGTCCGGGATTCCGGCGGCGACCAGTTTCTCGACCGCTTCGCCGCCGCCCGCGACCGCCAGCGTGCCGGGGAGGGTGTCAAGTTCGCGCTCCATCATATAAATCCCGACGCCAAAGAGCGACGGCAGGATGCCGGTGCCGTAATTGGCCCGGATCGCCAGATGCAAGCCGTTGCCGTCGGCCAGCGCGGCGTTGACTCCGCCCAACTGCGCCAGCAGCATGGTTTCAAAGGACTGATCGAGAATGGCGTCGTTGATTTTGATTTTCGGCCACTTTAGCTTTGACGGTGCCGCCGTCCGGCGGCCGGGGATGAACAAAGGGGCCGCGCTGCGGTCGTTCCAGAAATCCGTCCACTGGTTGAAAAGGTCTTCTTCCACGTCAGGATTGATTCTCGTTTCCAGATCTTCGAGGTATTTCTGCAGCATTTGAATCCTCATCTTTGTATTTTTGTGCGTTGTGTTCTATAGTATAGCGTATCTTTTATGTACAGTCAATCCGGAAAAATGTGATTAAAAGGGGACTTTTGTGCATGAATCTCTCGGTGATAACGGCATCCCGGCGGGACCGGGTTCCGGCGAACAGGCGCCTGCCGCTCAACGTCCGGTCGGCCGGTCACGCACTGATCGCCTCCGACTGGCGGCATCCCGCCGGGGTGGTCGACCGTTACAATCTCTATTGGGGGGTGGCGGGCGAAATTCACTACACCGTGGACGACAAATCGTACTGTACCCGGCCCCGCGAACTTCTGATTTTTCCCTTAAACAGCCGAATGGGCCCGGCGGACCGGGAGAGCGCGGGCGAGTACCGCTGGTTCACCCTTGACGGCCGGGTCGCCGAATATCTGTTCAGGGATCTCGGCATCGCCTTTGGCGTCCCCTTTCGCGCGGGCGTCTGCCCGGTGGCGCTTCATGAAAGCTTGCTCCGGAGCTTCGACGACGTCACTCCCGCCGCCGCGATGACCGCCGAATTGCTGGCTTATGAAATCCTGACTTCCGTCAAGCGTCCCCGCGCGGCGGCGGTCAAAGACCCCGGTGCATTGCAATGCAAGGTGATCTTCGACGGGAACTTCACCGATCCGTTGCTCGATGTGAGCCGCGTCGCCGACCTTGCGGGCATCGAACGCACCGCACTGGCCCGGCGGTTCAAGGCGGCGGTCGGATTGCCGCCCTCGCGGTATCTTCAGAACAAGCGTTTGAATCTCGCGTTGCGGCATCTTGAGCGCGGTTGCACCACCATTGAGGCGGCCGGACTTTGCGGCTACCGCGATCCGGGGTATTTCGCCCGCGCTTTCAAGCGGCATTTCGGGGTTTCGCCGCAGACCTGGCGTGAAACCGTGTTCGACCGGGTTTGAATGCCGGTCGGGAAATCGCTTTTGAAATCGTTCCGGCGATTTGACATTGGCGATAACGGCGTTAGATTACCCTTGAGGTTCCGCAGGCATGTCGCCGGGACTGCAACATGGGAGGCATCAGTATGGCAAATTCAACGAAATTCAAAGGGTCTCCGGTCAAAATCGCCGGGGAATTCATCGCCGCCGGAGCGAAAGCGCCGAACTTCAGTTTGACCAAGGGCGACCTCGGGCACTTCACCCTCGCCGACGGCAAAGGTAAGAAACTTCTGCTCAATATTTTCCCGAGCATCGACACCCCGGTGTGCGCGATCACGGTTCGCAAATTCAACGAACTCGCGGCCAAAATGAAAAATACCTTGGTACTCTGCATCTCCAAGGATCTGCCCTTCGCCCAAGGCCGCTTCTGCGGCGCCGAGGGGCTCAAAAATGTGGTCACGCTGTCCGATTTCCACTACTCGTCGCACTTCGGCGAAGACTACGGCGTTCTCATGACCGACAGTCCATTGAGCGGACTTCTGGCGCGTGCGGTGGTGATCATCGACGAAACCGGCAAGGTGATCTACTCCGAGCTGGTCTCCGACATCGTCAACGAGCCCGACTACGACAAGGCGCTCAACGCGCTCGGCGCCGCCCCCGGCCAGACCTGCGGGCTCTGACTTCTTCTCCCGGAGCCGTCCGATGGCGGCTCCGTTTTTCGGAGACCTAATCCGGGTAATGCTTATGTTTTCGCGTTTCCGGATTTGACACGCAAGTCGGTTTGGTATATATTAATAATAGATATCAATAAGATGGAAAGCGGGGTGAATGTATGGATACCGCCAAAGTATTTAAAACCGGTCGTTCCCAAGCGGTCAGGATTCCGAAACGGTTTCGCTTCGAGACCAAATCCGTTCGCATCCGCAAGCAGGGGAACAGTATTATTTTGACACCCCGGACCGAGCTCACCTGGGATGATTTTTTCGCTCTCCATGCCTGTCCCGATTTTGAACTTGACCGGCATGATGCACAAGTGATCCAGGAGCGCGAGCTCTTCTGATGAGACGACACCGAAAAAAGTCCGCGGCCGTCCGGCGCGGCTCGACCATCGGCTTCGTCGGGGCGGTTTCGGGAGTTACCATAGGGGGTAGCTCCCTCAACACTACCAACGAACCCGATTGTCGAATCCAACCCCGGATCGACTCGCGGACTTTTGTCGGTGCCGTCTTATGAAAACACTTTATATGCTTGACTCCGATATTTGCAGTTATATCATCAAAGGGGGCAATCCCAGTCTGGCGGCAAAGGTGAAGGCGCATCAGGAGAACCTTTGTATCTCGTCAGTTACTCTTGCCGAATTGCTTTTCGGCGTGGCGAAAAAGAATTCTCCGAAACTTGCTGACGCGGTGACCGCATTCCAG
Organism: Victivallaceae bacterium; assembly: GCA_050255955.1. Classification (GTDB taxonomy): domain Bacteria; phylum Verrucomicrobiota; class Lentisphaeria; order Victivallales; family Victivallaceae; genus JAVBUI01. The sequence goes on along the minus strand of JBFWIO010000195.1, from coordinate 1,719 downwards.
CAACTTGTCGAGGTGAAACCGTGGACTGCCGAGGCGGCGGAGTTTTATGCGGTTATTCGCCGTAAACTCGAGTTAACCGGATCTCCGATAGGAGCTATGGATTTCTTGATTGCAGCCGCCGCCATGGCCGACAATGCCATTCTGGTCACCAACAACACCGCCCATTTCTCCCGGGTTCCCGGACTTAAAATCGAAAACTGGACTTCTTGACGGCGGCGGTGCAAAAAAGCAAGCCGGTCGGAGTGATTCCGACCGGCTTTGGTTTTCAGCGGCGATCATCGGGTGGAATTCCCGGCCGCTTGGGTGACATCATGATTTGATGTCGATTTTGCGGACATTCTCCTTTTTGCTCTGATCCTTCGGCAAGGTGATCTTGAGCACGCCGTTTTTGAAGTCGGCGGCGATTTTGTCGAGGTCGAGGCCGTCGGGGAGGACAAAGGAGCGCTGGAAGCTGCCGTAGCTGCGTTCCGTGAAGTGGAAGCCTTTTTCGTTCTCGCTGCGCTCACTTCGTTTTTCCCCTTTGACGCAGAGGAAACCATCGACCACCGAGACATCGACGTCCTTTTGCTCGATGCCGGGGAGTTCGGCGCTGACCGTGATCTTGTTATCAGCTTCGGATACTTCAAAATTCGGTACAAAGTTGCCTTGCTGGTACAGCGCCGGAGCTCCACCGACATCTTCGCCGAAGAAATGGTTGAAAAGTTCGCCGAACTGTTTGTGGAACTCGTCCACCGGGCTCATCCGCCGCTCCGCCGGGGCGACCCGGGATTCAGTCCGCTTCCAAGGTAAAAAGTCTCTGCTCATAAACATCACTTCCTTTCTTTTGAGTTTGGTTGAAACACTTCGAAAAAACTTGATGAATTATGATTGTTCATTTTACACCTTCCATCACCTCCTCTCGTCATCGGTTTGGTTTTTCCACTTGCAATAAAAGCATCAGGCGTGCCAATTGGTTTTTCCCCGCCCGAGTCAGGTGGAAAGTTGCGAAAACGGCAAAAAAATGTGACATTTTTTCCCGCCCGGCGGGTCAAAATGTCACGGCAAAACGGTCAAAATTGTCCGGGGAACCGTCTTTAGGGCTTATCCCTAAATAAAGAAATGGCATGATGTCGCGCCGAAATGTCAGTCACGAAGTCTGATAAAATTGACGATACCGGCGGTATCGGTAATTTTAGCTGAGGAGCGAATGGCTTTTCGCCGCAAATCAGGACATTTTGGCTTATTTAGGGATAAGCTCTTACGGCTGGAAAAGCCTTACCCGGTAGAGGCGGCACTCGTTGAGGTAGTAGAGACAGCCGTCGGAGGCGACCGCGGTGTAGCCGGTCACTTTGAGCGAGGGGTGCTCGAATAAACGGGTAAGCTTCCCGGTCTTGGCCGAGTATTCAAAAAGCGCGCCGCGGGCGAGGAAGTAGTTGTTGCCGTCCGGGCCGACCGGTTTTTTCTCGGCGAAAATCCAAGTGTCGTACTGGCCGGGGAGCTCTTCGTCTTTGACGATCTCGCGCTTGACGGGGTCAAAGAGGTAAAAGCGGTAGTTTTTTTCGGCCCGGCCGATGATGAGAATCTTGCCGTCGGAAGTCACCGAACTACCCTGATAAGCGCGCGCCCCGGAGAGCGGACTGGCAGTCCACACCGTCTTGCCGGTGGCGGGGTCATAGAGGAACATCGCCGCCTCCTTTGCCTTTGGCTCAGACCCGGTGCCGCCGTCGATACAGGTGCCGC
>JBFWIO010000194.1:0-6396 GCA_050255955.1 Victivallaceae bacterium | reverse complement strand
GCATCGGGCTTGCTCGCACCGTGGCCGATCAAGGTCGCCAGCAACAGCGTGAAGATGAAGAAAACCGCGGTCAGAATCACCGTCGCCTTGGTCAGATGACTCCCGGCCTGGCCGCCGAATACCGATTCGCCGACGCCGCCGAAAGTCGCCCCGAGGCCGCCGCTCTTCGACGGCTGAATCAGGATCAGCCCGATCAGCAGCAGTGCAACCACCACCACCAGGGCATAAAGCATCACTGTCAAAACTGCCATTTTCCACCTTCCCCCGAAATTTTTCCGGAGTTCAAAAAATAATTACTATTATATAGCGCCGCGGAACCGAAATTTCAACCCTGAACCGGGAAAAAGGATCAAGATTTCTTCAACATTTCGACTTTTCGGCGCCATTTCCGAATTGCCGGCGAAAAACTCAGCCTTTGCGGCCGGCAATCGCATTTTTGATCAGCTCGGCAAAGCTGTCGGCTTTCAGCGCCGCGCCGCCGATCAATCCGCCGTCGATGTCGGGCTGGGCACAGAGCGCTTCGGCGTTGTCGGCCTTCATGCTGCCGCCGTACTGGATGACAATCGATTTGGCCGCGGCGGCACCGAACTTGGAACCGATAAAGGACCGGATGCACTTGTGGGTTTCTTCGGCCATTTCCGGAGTCGCGGTTTTGCCGGTCCCGATCGCCCAGACCGGTTCGTAGGCGAGAATCAGATTGCCGACCGTGGCGGCATCGAGGCCCTCAAGGCCGCCCGCAAGCTGGGTTTCCAGAACTTTCGCAGTCACGCCGCCTTCGCGCTCGGCCAGCGTTTCACCGATGCAGACAATCGGCTTGAGGCCGGCGGCCAGCGCCGCCTTGATCCGGCCGTTGACCGTCTTGTCGGTTTCGCCGAAGTACTGGCGGCGTTCGCTGTGGCCGATGATCACGTATTCGACGCCGGCTTCCTTGAGCATGTCGGCGGAAATTTCGGCAGTGAAGGCGCCGTTCTTTTCCCAGTGGACGTTCTGCGCGCCGACCTTGACGTTGCTGCCGCGGGCGGCTTCGACCACCGCCGAAAGCGTAGTGAAGGGCGGGCAGACGATGATTTCCGCCTGGCACGGGCAGATGTCGGCCACCAGCGGCTTCAACGCTTCGACCAGCGCTTTGCCTTCGGCGGCGGTTTTGTTCATTTTCCAGTTCCCGGCGATCACCAGTTTTGCTGCCATAATCTTACTTCCTGTCATATTCTTAAGGTTTAAAAAACGAAGTCGAACGTTTCACAATATCACACCAATCCGTTTTTTCAAGGTTCTTTTGTTAAAAAACAATGAAATACGGAGCTGCCGGCAACGGGTCTGCGGTGGTCTTGCGGTGCGACTTTTGCCGCACCGCCGCCGAAGTTGCTCAGTTCTGCTCAGTTCCCGTAACGGGCGAGTTCGCCGAGCATCTCCTCGATCCGCAGCAACTGGTTGTATTTGGCGATCCGGTCGGTCCGCGACAGCGAACCGGTTTTGATCTGACCGGCATTGGTCGCCACCGCGAGGTCGGCGATCGAGGTGTCCTCGGTTTCGCCGGAGCGGTGGCTGATCACCGCGGTGTAACCGGCGCGGTGGGCCATTTCGATCGCGTCAAGAGTCTCGGTCAGGGTTCCGATCTGATTGACTTTGATCAGGATCGAGTTGGCGGCCCCGAGTTCGATGCCGCGGGCCAGGTACTCGACGTTGGTGACAAAGAGGTCGTCGCCGACCAGCTGGCAGCGGTCGCCGAGACGGTCGGTCAGGGCCTTCCAGCCCTCCCAGTCGGACTCGGCCATGCCGTCCTCGATCGAGTCGATCGGGTAGCAGCGGATCAGTTTCTCGAGGTAATCAATCTGCGCCGCGGCGTCGCGCTTGAGCCCGGCGGGGCCCTCGAACTTGCTGTAATCGTAAATGCCGTCGCGGAAAAATTCGCTGGCGGCGCAGTCGAGGGCGATGGTGACATCGCTGCCGGGCTTGTAGCCGGCGCTCTCGATCGCTTTCATCACGCAGTCGAGCGCCTCCTCGGTGCCGCCGGCAAAGCAGGGGGCGAAGCCGCCCTCGTCACCGACCGCGGTGGAGAGTTTGCGGAGCTTGAGCAGAGCCTTGAGGCTGTGGAAAACTTCGGCTCCGGTCCGCAATCCCTCGGAGAAACAGCTTGCGCCGACCGGGCGGATCATGAATTCCTGAAAGGCGATCGGAGCGTCGGAGTGCGATCCGCCGTTGATGATGTTCATCATCGGCACCGGCAGCACTTTGCCGTTGACTCCGCCGAGGTAGCGGAAGAGCGGAAGCTCAAGTTCGGTCGCCGCCGCCCGGGCCACCGCCAGCGAAACGCCGAGAATCGCATTGGCCCCGAGTTTCTCTTTGGTCCGGGTGCCGTCAAGATCGATCATCGCCTGATCGACGCCGATCTGGTCCATCGCGTCGATGCCTTCGATTTCCGGGAAAATTTTGTCGTTGACGTTGGCGACGGCACGCAGCACCCCTTTGCCGAGGTAGCGCTTTTTGTCGCCGTCGCGCAGTTCAAGCGCCTCGTTGCTGCCGGTGGAAGCACCGGAGGGGACCGCGGCGGAGGCGGTGATGCCGCTCTCCAGTTCGACTTCGACCTCAATCGTCGGATTGCCTCTGGAATCGAGAATTTCCCGGGCGTGGACTTCGTAGATTGCTGACATGATTCACCTCGCTTTGTAACGCAGTTTCCGATAGATTGACAACTGACGCAACAGCCGTTCCCGGCCGTCGAACTCCTTTTCCTGCAACAGCTCCGCCAACTCGTTCGCGGTCGGCTCGGCCTCTCCGCCAAGCAAGCCGGCACGGCGAAGCTTCTCAAGCTTGCGGTAATAAGCATGGATCAGCCTGGCTTTTGCCGGATTCTCCACCCGGCGTCTGCGCCGGCGGAACCAGAACCAGCCGGCGGCGCCGGCCGCCGCCATTATACTATAGCACCACCACGGCACTTGTGCCAGCAGCGAAGTCGCCGTAAACACCCACCCCGCCACCGTCCCGCGCTTGAGATGGGCGAAGAGCCGGGCCAGCAGCAGCGACCCGGCATCGAGATAACGCCGCAACGATTCGCCGGTGCGTCCGGCGATCGGCGGGGTCGGCGGAGTCGGCTCCAGCAGCACCCAGGCCCCGCTTTTGCGGTCGAACGCCTCGACCCAGGCATGGGCGTTGCCGAGCCGGGCGAGGTAGCTGCCGCGCAGCAGCCCGGGCTCTTCACAGACGAAACCTGTGACATAACGCGCCGGCACCCCGGCGCGGCGCAAGAGCAGCGTCAGGGCGGAAGCGAATAACTCGCAATGCCCGGCCCGCCGCCGGGTCAGGAATTCGATCACCGGATCGTCGTCCGGATCGGGCCGGAAATCCCGGGAATAACTGAATCCGGCGGCGAAATACTTCAAAAGTTTGTCGGTTTTTTCCTGAAACGAGAGTTTTTCGGAAATGCCGTTCTTCTGCAGAATCACTCCCAGATCGTCGCGCACCCGCCGCGGCAATTGGAGAAATTCGGATCGCCGGCCGTCGGCGGTGAACTCTTTTTTGCCCGCCTCGCCGAAGTAGACCCGGAGCCCGCCGCTGGACTCCCAGTCGCGCATGCGAAGCGTTCCCGAGGGCTCGATCTGAACCCGGTCGGCGATCATCTCAAAGGTCTCGGCCTCGGCGGAGTGATAGAGCAAATCGGTTTTGAGATTGCGCGAAACGAACATCTCAAAGGAGTTTCCGCGCCGCCCCGCCGGCGGCACCTCGGCAAAAAGCGAAAAAAGATGGGTTCCGAGCATTTCTCCGGCGCTGTCGCGGGGCAGTTCGCGCGCCGTCTCGGCGTCACGGTTCTGCCAGACGCCGTCCTGATAAAGAGTGTAGATGCGTCCGCGCAGATAACCGGGCGGGCCTTTGGCGCCGACCGCCTCTATCACCACCTGGGCTTCGTTGCGGCGCAGTTCATCCGAAAGCGTTTCATGCAAATTGACCTGATTGGCGCTGAAGACCCGTTCCGCCGGCATCAGGTTCTGAATTCGCCGCATGCCGACCCGAAAGAGGAAATTTTCAAACGCCCGGACCTCGGATTCATACTTGAGGTAAGCGGCATACATCCCCAGCACGGTCAGCGGAATCAACAGCAAAAGCGTGAGTTCCCAGCGGATCCGCCGCCGCCGCGGCGCGATCAGAAAAAACAAGGAGCTCCACACCGTCAGCACCAAGAGCGACGGATACAGTATCCGCAACCTGCCGAGCACCCCGCTCAACTCCGGCAGCCGCTGGAGCCGGGCCGCGCTGTTCTGGATGTCGCCGCCGAAACTCAGTGCCGCCAGCGCCGCCCCCGCCGCCAGTCCGACCGTGAGCTCACGCTTGCCGAACAGGGCCGACAGCACCGCCCCGTAGCAGAGCAGCGGCACGATCCACTCCGGACGCACCAACTGGGCAAGGAAACTGAAACGGTCGCTGCGCAAGGGAAACATCTGGTCGAAAAGCACCGTCAGCACCAGCAGCGCCAGCACCAGATAGATCACGCTGCGGTCGTTGAGCGGCAACGGATTTTTGCGCAGGCAAACGCCGCCGATCAGCAGCAAGGTCAGCAAAAACACATGGGGCAAGTCCGCCGCAATACTGAAAAAACATCCGGCAGGCAGGATGATCGCAGCCGCCATCAGCGCGCTTTTGCGGGTCTCACTCACTCTTCTCCGCCGCCGGGGTCATGAATACATGGCGGTAACGGACAAAATAAGCCAACCCCGAAAAAACCGTCACCGCGACAATTCCGCACAAAAAAATGATCCAGAGCGTCCAAAGCCCGACTCCGGCGAACTTGGTGTGGCGAAGGTCGAACCAGCCGACCCAGGAACCGCCGGCAATTGCCAGCATGGTCATCTGAAGTGCCGTTTTGAGCTTGCCCCAGCGGTCGGCGGAGATCACCACATTGCGCTTGGCGGCCATCGTCCGGAGGCCGGTGACCATGAATTCGCGGCTGATCACCAGCACGACGATCCAGGCGGGCATCAGCCGGTATTCGACCGCCATCAGCATGGTGGCGGTGATAAAGACCTTGTCCGCCAGGGGGTCCATCAGGGCGCCGAAGTCGGTGATCTGGTTCCAGCGCCGGGCGAGGTAACCGTCAACCAGGTCGGTCAGACCGGCCAGAATCGCCAGGATATAGGCGGTCAGCCGGACGTAATAGACCGATTGCGGCATGCCCTCGGCATCAAAAAAGACCTTGCCGGCATTGGCGGCGAGGATGACGAAAATCATCACCATCACCACCCGCGCGATAGTCAGCAGGTTCGGAATATTCATCGGACGCCCTTTTTCTTGACGATTTCACCGCGCAACTCATACCCGGTCGCGCTCTGATACACTATATCATAGTATTCGCCGACTTGCAAACGCCCGCCGCGGGAAATCGCCACCTGATTGTCGATATCCGGCGCGTCGAGGGTGCCGCGCCCCCAGGCGGTGCTCCCCTCGACCCGGTCAATCAGCACCCGGTCGGTACGGCCGATCCACTCGCGGTGGCGCTCAAGCATAATCGCTTTCTGGAGCTTCATCAGCTCGGCGGCGCGCGTTTCGGCGACCCGGAGCGGAATCTGGCCGGGCAGCGCGGCAGCCGGGGTACCCGGCTCCGGCGAAAAGGCGAATACCCCGCAGCGCTCGAACCGCTGTTCGGCGAGAAACGCCTTCAATTCGGCGAATTCCTCCTCGGTTTCCCCCGGGAAACCGGTGATGAAAGTGGTGCGGACCACCAGATTGGGAATGCGCCGGCGCATTTCGGCGAGCAAGGTTTCGATCGCGGCGCGGTCGACCCGGCGACCCATGGCCTTGAGGATGCGGTCATTGATGTGCTGGAGCGGGATGTCGAGATAAGGGATCACCTTTTTGCAATCCGCCATCGCGGCGATGAAGTCGTCCGTGTAATGGGCGGGGTGGGTGTAGAGCAAACGCAGCCGGAAGTCGCCCGCAAGGGCGTCGAGCTGGCGCACCAGTTTGGCAAGCGAGTCGCCCGACTGCGGCCGGTCGAGCCCGTAGGCGGTGATGTCCTGGGCGATCACCACGAGTTCTTTGACTCCGTTGGCGATCAGCTGGGCGGCTTCGGTCAGCACCGACGCCGAGGGCCGGGTGCGGAGCGCGCCGCGTATCCCCGGGATCGAGCAGTACGAACAGCGGTTGTCGCAGCCGTCGGCGATTTTGAGATAAGCCACCTGCGGCACGGTGAGCAAAAGGCGCGGCGCGCGGTGGTCATATAGATAAACCGGTTCGCCGCCGCACGCCGGATTTTCCGCCCCGTCAAGGATTTTGGCAAGTTCGGGGATGGCGTCGACGCGAAGGAAAATATCGACATCCGGAAACCGCTCTTTGCCAACCCCGTTCCGCATTTTTTCGTTTATCCACCCGGCTCAAACCACCCGGCGGCCGGTTTTTTAATTTTAC
>JBFWIO010000193.1:0-6398 GCA_050255955.1 Victivallaceae bacterium | reverse complement strand
GCTTCGCTCGCTATTGAGCGAGCGACCAGCGCTTTTCGCGCGCTGGACTGCGACCCCGTACGACGGGGGGCGGGATTTGGCGCTTCGCGCTTTTTTCTTTTTTTTTGAGCCTGCGGCGCTTTTTTTCTTTTTTCTTTTTATATCACATCGAGAACGCGGGGCCGAGGTAAACCTCGCGCGCCTTCTCATCATTCACCAGAAACTCCTGGCTCCCCTCCACCAGAATCTTCCCCTGGCACATCAAATACGCCCGATCCACCACTGACAACGTCTCCCGTACATTGTGGTCAGTAATCAAAATCCCCAAATTCCGCTTCTTCAATTGCAAAATAATCTGCTGAACATCATACACCGCCAACGGGTCCACCCCGCTGAACGGCTCGTCCAACATGATAAACAACGGATTCGTCACCAACGCCCGCGTAATCTCCAGTCGCCGCCGCTCACCCCCAGACAACGTCATCGCCTTCTGCTTCGACAACCGGGTCAACTCCAGCTCGTCCAGCAACTCGCGCAACCGCTTCTGTCGCTCCTGCGACGTGATCGCCAACGTCTCCAGAATCGCCATAATGTTCTCTTCCACCGTCAACTTGCGAAAAATCGACGGCTCCTGCGCAAGATACCCCATCCCCATGCGCGCACGCTTGTACATCGGCATGTGAGTGATGTCCACATCTCGAAACGTCACCTTGCCGCTGTCCGGCCGGATCAAGCCCATCACCATGTAAAAACTGGTCGTCTTGCCGGCCCCGTTCGGCCCCAGCAAACCCACCACCTCACCGGCACGCACACTGATCGACACGTCGTTGACCACCCGCCGCCCATGGTAGGCTTTCATCAGATTGCTGGCTTGAACCAGGACTTCATTCGTATTTTCCATCGTTCTCCAGTCTTGTGCTCCGCACTACTAAATGTAACCGCGCTTCGCCAAAATTCAAGAGCCGACTGCAAAAGTCATTACGGTTCGAACCGAAAGAGGATGTTTTTCCCCATGACCGGGTTGATTGAAAGGCATACCAAAACAGTATGTCCCGAAATCGCCCCCGCTCAAGCGGAGCAACAAACCTTTCGGACAGCCGGAAGGATTTTTGCAATTGGCCCACCAGTTACTTTATTTTCTGCAGCAAAGTCGGGTCGGTAATCTCCATCGTCCCCTGCTCGTCGGTGGTAATCTGCTCGTTGGCCAGAAATACCGTGATCTTCTTGCCGCTCAGACGACCCCTCATCGCATCCTGAAGCACCGGCAACTGTCCCGGCGTCCCGGTCATCACGATCGTCCGCTTCGGAATATCGTAAGTCGCCACGTCGCCGGTGCCGTACTGGCTGCCGCCCTCCGCCAACTGCCGCGAAATCTTCACATTCTTGCGCGCCACCACCTCGACCAGCTCCTTGTTGTCGCTGATGCTGATCTTCTCCGGCACACTGCTCGCGGTAGTGCCGAACGGATCGTTGTCGATCGACTTGATCTCCGGCGGCAACGGCTCGGCCGCCGCCACGTCGCGGGTTTTGAGATAAAGCGAATCCGACTCCAGCGTCGCCCGCGTCTCAACCACCTTGACCTTGCCGTGAAACTGCGACAGATTGGTCATCAAGTCGATTTCACCGCGATCGGCAGTCATCACCGTCGGCTTTTCGGCGGAACTCAGCGCCGCATTGGCCCGGGCCAGATCCTTGTCGTTGCCATCAGCCTTCTCCGGCTTCGCCGCCGAATCGCGCGGAAGCGTCTCCAGCCGGACATTGCCGACAAATGTGATCTTGGCAAGTTCCGTGTCTTTCGACTGAAAAACCGCGCTCGAACTTTTCTTGGCATTGGCCGGCATCTCACGGAAATAAAGCGTCAAAAGATCGGTGTCGAGCTTCGATTTCTGATCCCGCGCCTTGACCTTGCCGGTACAGACCACCCGGTCGATCGTCTTCTTGGCCGAAGAACCGTTGCCGAGCGAAAGAGCATCGCCGCCGCCGGCCGCCTTCTTCGCCGGTTTGGCCGCGCCCTTGTCCTCCTTGAGGAAAATTTCCAGCTTGTCGCAGTCAAGCGACATGCGCGGATCGCGCACTTTGACGTTGCCCGCAAAAGTCAGCACATTGCCGCCGTAATTGAGATCGCTTGAATCCGAGGTCACGATCGTTTTGACGTCATTTTTGGCGGCCGGTTTTCCCGGCGCCGTCTCCGCCGGCGCGGCGCAGAGCGTCACCCGGCTCGGCGGCGTCGAAGTCAGCCGCTCTTCATCCAGAAATATCGTCAGCTGACTACCGGTCATCGAGTCGTCACCGCGATACAGCGTCGGCTCCTTGCCGCTCAAAGTCACCCGCCGCTCCAGACAATCCAGCACCGCCTGATCGGCCAGCGCCTTCTCCTCCGGCTGGCTTGCACTGTCGCGCCGGCGCACCATTTTGACCTTTTCAAAACAGGCGATCTCGGAGAGTTCGCGTTTGACGCCCTCTTCCGCCGACGGCACCAGCGACAATGTTGCGCCATTCGCCGCCGCTTCCTTTTTTGAAGAGGCGATTTCACGGAATTTGACCTGCATGCGGCCGCATTCAAGATCCATCGCCTCGTCCGCCACCCGGACCCGTCCGGTGAATTCACCACAATTGCCGCGATAGTCAAGATTCATCGCATCGGAGGTCAATCGGGTCGGCACGGCGGCTTTTTTGGGCTCCTTGCGATCTCCCCGGTCCGGCTGGACGAAAATCAGCTTGCAGTTATCCACCACTTCCATCCGGTTGGTTTCGCGATGAATGACAATCCGGTCGCCGCTGATCGCGTCGTCGCCGCGCCGCAATTCGGGCTGGGCATTCGGCAAGCCGGTCATGGTGATCTTGCCGTCGCTGATTTCATAAATCACCCGGTCGGCGGTCGCCCGCTGGGTTTCGGACGGCGTCGCTTCACCCTGGTTGAGCCGGTCGATGATTACATTTCCCTCGCAGACAATCCGCGAAACCCCCTTCATATCACTCAAATTCTCGGGAGAAGCAGAGTCGTTTTTGCCCGCTTTGGACTTGGCGGCGGCCCGGTCCGGCGTGTTCTTTCCGGCGGCGTGGTCGTCGAATTTCTGAACCAGATAGATGGTGAGCCGGTCGCAGGTGACTTTGGCGCGATCCTCGGCTACCGTGACTTTGCCGATCAGGACGATTTCGCCTTTGGGAAAATCGACCTCCATCGAATCCGACTTGGCGGTGAGAAACTCGTATTTGCCGGGCAGCTCGCCGCCCTTGACCAACAGTCGCGGATCGCTGCCGCCCATTCGCAGGACGATGTTGACGTCGCTGCGTACTTTCAGCGTTTTCTTGCCGTAATCGGCGTCAAAGCCGACGCCGTTGATGTCGAGCAGCGGCGAGCGAAAGAAAACCGGCTCTCCGCCGGCCGCCAGCTGGTGCCCCTGATCGATGTCGGCCTGATGGCTCGAAACCACGCCTTCGCTGTATAAGCGCTTGGCCCAAAAGGCCAGCACTGTGACAAGGGGCGAGCCCAGCGGATAAATTTCGGTCTTTGCCGTGCTGTCGATATCATCGACGTCGGCGTCCTTGCGGATGATGTCCATCACCGGGTTGACCGTGGCGATCAACTCGCCCTGTCGCTCGGTTTCGGCACTGTAGATCATCAGCTGCAGCCGTTCTTTGTTGTAGACCGGAAAACGCGACTCCTTGGTCTTGAGCCCGCGCAGCTCATTGATCGAATTGGCGCCAAAAGCCAGCGCCGCCATCAACACGAGGGAACAGAAAAGAAAAATTTTGCGGTAAAATACCATTGCGTGATGATCCTATACTTCCGGACGGCAAAGCGCATGGATTGCCTTCACCTCGGCCAGAACAGTCCGAATGTCGTTAAAATTGAGCGAGTTGGGCCCATCCGACCAGGCTTGATCAGGATTGGGATGGACTTCGGCAAAGAGTACGTCAATACCGATTGCCGCCGCCGCCCGGGCCAGCGGCCGGATGAATTCACGGTTGCCGCCGGAGCTGCCGCCGAGCCCGCCCGGCAACTGCACCGAATGGGTCGCGTCGAACACCACCGGCACGCCGAGTGCACGCATCGTCGGCAGCGAACGGAAGTCAACCACCAGATTGTGGTAGCCGAATGAACTGCCGCGCTCGGTCAGCATCACCTGGTCATTGCCGGCCAGGCGCACTTTTTCGACCGCGCCGCGCATGTCTTCGGGGGCCATGAACTGGCCTTTTTTGATATTGACCGGCCGTCCGCTTTTGGCGGCGGCGATCAGGAGGTCGGTCTGGCGGCAGAGAAAGGCGGGGATCTGGAGGAGATCGGCCACCGCGGCCACTTCCGGCACTTCTTCCGACTCGTGGACGTCGGTGATCACCGGCACGTTGAAGTGCTCTTTGACTTCGCGCAGCATGGCCAGCCCGGCTTTGCGGCCGGGGCCGCGTTTCGAGTTCGCGGAGGAGCGGTTGGCCTTGTCGTAGGAAGCCTTGAAAATATAGCCGATACCGAGTTCGCGGCAGAGGTTCTGCAAGTATTCGGCGGTCGCGAAACAGACTTCGCGGGTCTCCGCCATGCACGGTCCGGCGATCAAAACCAAATCACCGCCGCCGATGGTTATCGAGCCGACTTGTATCCGGTTCATGGGTTTTTCCTTTGCAAACGTTGTTCGGCTTCGGCGAGGTCTTGAGGAGTGTCCACGCCGATGCTTTCGAGGTTGGAAATATGGACGTAAATGCCGATGCCGTTCTCCAGGGCGCGCAACTGCTCAAGCTTTTCGCACATCTCGAGCCGCCCCGGCGGCAGCGAGACGAAGCGCTCAAGCGTCTTGCGCCGGTAGGCGTAGATGCCCCAGTGCAGATAATAGTCCGCCGGTTCGTTGCCGTCACGCCGGTACGGAATCACCGCGCGGCTGAAGTAGATCGCCATGCGGTCAACCCCAAAGACCACCTTGGGACTGTTGGGATTGTTGAGCTTTTCCGGCGTCGCCGGCACCACCACGGTGGCCATTTCGAGCTCCGGACGCTGCCGCATGATATCGATCAACTCGTCGATCACCGCGGTCGGAATCAAAGGCTCGTCACCCTGGACATTGATCACAATGTCGCAGTCGAGACCGCGCACCGCCTCGCAAATCCGGTCGCTGCCGGAGGGATGGTCGGCGCGGGTCATCACCGCTTGCCCCCCGAAGCCGGTGACGGCGCAAGCGATCCGGTCGTCATCAGTGGCAACCAGCACCGTGTCGGCTTTGGACGCGGCGGCTTTTTCGTAGACATGCTGAATCATCGGCTTGCCCGCCAGCAACGCCAGCGGTTTCCCCGGGAAACGGGTGCTGGCATAACGGGCCGGAATGGCGATCACGGTTTTGCTCATGGTCAAACTTCCGATCGGGATTTGAGTTCTTCTTTGAGTTCTTCGGCCGAAACGGTCACTGTCCCGACCTTGCCGACCACCACTCCGGCGGCGTAATTGCCGATTTCGGCGGCCTCCTCCGGGGTTGCCCCCGCGGCCAGCGCCAGCGTGAAAGCGGCCACCACCGTGTCCCCCGCGCCGGAGACGTCAAATACTTCGCGGGCGCGGGTCGGAATCACCGACTTGCCGCCTTCGCGGCTATAAAGCGCCATCCCCTCGGCAGCCAGCGAGATCAGCAAATAACGCGGATTCCACAATTCGCGCAACCGCTCCGCCACCCGGTCGAGTTTCTCTCCCGGCGGCAAACGGTCATGCAATCCCGGCGGCAGTCCCGCCATCGCCGCCGCCTCCAGCCGGTTCGGTTTGATGATGGTCAGATTCCTGACCGGCGGCAGATTGCCCGGTTTGGGATCGAGTGCGGTAATCACGCCGTGCCGGTCGGCTTCCTCGACTATGGTCTGGAGCATGCCGCCGGAGAGCATGCCTTTGCCGTAATCTTCAAAAATGACCGCGTCCACGGCACGTTTGCGGATCAGCTTGAGCACTTCTTCGACCATCGTTTCGCGGAGCTCTTCGGAGGCTTCGTACAAATCTTCGTGGTCAAGCCGCATCAACTGCTGGGAACCGGCAATGACCCGTTCTTTTTTGGTCGTCCGCCGCCCCGCGTCGGTGGCTATCATGCGATCGGAAATACCGTAATCGACAAGCTGGCGGCGAAGCTCCACGCCGTCGGAGTCGTCGCCGACCAGCCCGAAAGCCAGAGCGGAACCGCCCAGGGTGGCCAAATTCCGCATGACGTTGGCGGCGCCGCCGAGGCAACAGTTGACGTGTTCGATTTCCACCACCGGAACTGGAGCTTCGGGTGAAATCCGGGTGACTTTGCCCCACAAATAGACATCCAGCATCAAATCGCCGATGACGGCGATCCGGCAAGATTGAAATTGGTCAACAATTTGCGCAAGACGTTCTGCTTCCATGATTCAACGTTTCTCCGGCGCGCCGGAAAGTTTCCGGCTCTGTTCTCGTATGAAATTGACGGTATCCAGCT
>JBFWIO010000192.1:0-6438 GCA_050255955.1 Victivallaceae bacterium | reverse complement strand
TGCTGTTGCCGCCTTCGCCGGCGTGACTGTAGCCGAATTTGGCGGTGTGGGTGCCGACAAAAGCGAGTTCCGGCATGTTTTCCAGCAGATGCTTGCGGAAGTAATCTCCTTCGCCCGCCCAGGTGATGCTGTCGCCGATCATGCATAGCTCGATCTGCTTGCCGGCATAATTCTCCACTTTCGGCGCTTCGGCGCCGAAGACCGTCGCGGCGAAGAGCGCCGCGCCCAAGGTCAGCAAATTACGGAATTTCATGACACTACCCCTTTGTTGAAATTCTGAAACTATAGCCGCTCTCAGAAGCTTTTACAAGTCTGCGTCAGGGTTTTTCGAAAAAAGAGGATAAGGACCGGGAGCAGTCGGCCGCAGCTTTGATGCGCGTATTCCACGTGACCGGTTGTGTTTTTTTGGACGTTTCCGTCAGATATCCTGGCAGTCGTCAGTGCTTCGGGTGGGATTGTACAAATCGACTTTGGCATCGCCGACGAAGCCGACGATGGCGACGCTTGCACAGGCGTGACTGGTGTTGACGGTGCCCGGCGTTTCGCTCGTGACGTGACCGTCGCCCCAGGCGGTGTTGGCGCGCTTGAGATGACGGAAGTGGTTGGTGCCGCTGGTTTTGTTGGACCACTGGGTGCCGTCGGGGAGGATTTTGCAGTACATGTAGGGGGTGTAGCGGGCAACGTCGTAGGCGGTGCTCGATTTGCCGCTGCTGGCGCAGTCGCCGAACATGATGGTTTTGCCGATTTTGGGCATGCGCGAGCGTTTGAGGTGGGGGACGTCGTAGCCGCCGAACCATTTGCCGTTGTAGCCGTAGCCGCCGCCGTTGTCGCAGTTGGTCATATCGGGGACATCCTCAAAGTTGGAGGTGCAACGCATCAGTTTGGGGGCGTTGCCGTAATAGGTTCCGAGCAGGGGGCTTGTGGTGATGTCGTAGCCGCTCGAATTGCGGACGCCGAACCAGTAGTTGCCGAGTTTGACCTTGCCGGTGCCGGTGGCGGTGGTGTAGGGGACCGGGAAGTCGTCGTTGGCGTCGGCGTACATATTGTTGGCGAGTCCGATCTGCTTGAGATTGGAGACGCAGGCGATCGCCCTGGCCTTTTCCCGCGCCTGATTGAGCGCCGGCAGCAGCATCCCGGCCAGGATGGCGATGATCGCAATGACCACCAGGAGTTCAATCAGCGTGAAAGACCGTTTCATTTTACCTTGCTTTGATTGTACTGACATCGAAATGAAGCTCCGCGGGATGAAACATGGGATATTGGGTTATTACGATTTATTATTTCGTAATACTATATCGCAACACCCCCGCAAAAGCAAGGAACTTTCCGGCGATTTTCAGGAAATATCTTTGCCGGTGGTGCTCATCGAGAGGCTGGCGTGGAGCACGCCGCGAAGCTGTTTCAGGGCATTGGTGAGCTTGATGATGCCGCTGCCGCTGCCCCGGAGCATGATCATTTCGGCGCAGATTTCGTGGCTCAAATGGACGTGGGTCGAGGCGAGGATGTGTTCGCCCGAGTGGTGTTGCTCCTCGACCAGTTTTTCGCTTACGCCGCGCTGGTGGTGGTTGTAGATCAAAGTCAGTGTTCCGAGCACCTCTTCGCCGGACTGCCACTGGTCGCGCGCCAAATGGTCGCGGATCAGGTCGCGGATGAATTCGGAACGGTTCTCGTAGCCGTTTTTCGCCACCAGCTGTTCCAGACTGTCGAGCAGGCTCTGGTCGAGCGATAAGCTCACTCGGGTCAGGTCGGACATGTTTTTTCTCCGTAATGGTTGATCGATCGCGCCGATAATATAGACGCAGGGGGCGGCGATTGCAAGAAAGGAGCACTTACTTCGGCATCGTCGCCGCCAGTTCGCGCTCGAGGATGGCGGCGGCAAGCGCAACCAGCTCGACGCACGGTCGTTTGCGGTAATAATCCCCGGTGCGGGTTTCGGAGACCGGCGCGTCGACGGTTTCCGCCGGCAGGCCGAGGAGCTCACGGCAGACGATCGAGCCGTTGGCCGCACGGAATTCGGCGGCGAGGCGTTGAATCAGGGCGTAATGGGCATCCTTGGCGGTTTTGTCGGCGAGGTCGGAATAACCGCGGAGCAAACCCGCTGCCATCACCATGCCTGAGACCGCGCCGCAGACTTCGCGCAGGCGCGCCACTCCGCCGCCGAAGCCGGAACTGAGTTTGAGCGCGGTCTCAAGCTCAATGCCGCACTCCCGGTGAAAAGCCCCGAGCACCGACTGGGCGCAATTCGCCCCGTTCAGAAAGAGTTTTCGCGCTTCCGCCGCATGATCGTCCATGATTTTCTCCTTTTTCTACTATACTCCACAAAGCATTACCGCGCCATTCCGGCGCTGCTGAATTGCCGCCCCCGGAGTCTCGCAAATTTGACTGTTATGATGATTTGTGTTGCTTTTTTGCGATACTTGTGATTTTTTTTATCATGTGCAAGTTGCTATTTATTATGGTTTTGTTGATATTATTGGGATTTGGCATCGTTTGTGCTAATAATAACAAAAAGCAAAAAGTATGCCGGAATGCCAAAAAGGAGAATTTTAAATGAAAATTGCCGTGACAGCCAATGGAGATTCGCCGCAAGCGGCGCTGGAGCCGAATTTCGGCCGGGCGCTGAATTTTCTGGTGTTCGATACCGGGAGCGGCGAATTCACTGTGATCGACAACCTGAAACAGCTCGACGCCGCGCAGGGGGCAGGCATTCAGGCGGCGCTGACCGTGATCAATGCCGGAGCTCAGGCGGTGATCACCCGCCATTGCGGGCCCAAAGCGTTCCGAATGCTCCGTACCGGCGGCGTGGCGATTTACCTCACCGACGCCGCCACCGCGACCGAAGCGCTGGAGCGTTTCCGGCGCGGGGAACTCGCCGTGGCCGCCGGCGCCGACGTCGAGGGGCACTGGGCGTGAAATGAAATCGCATCCGCTGAAAATCGCGGTCGCCTCCGGCAAAGGCGGCACCGGCAAGACCACCGTCGCGCTGGCGCTCGCCGAAAGTTCGGGGACGGGCGCGCTGCTCCTTGACTGCGACGTCGAGGAGCCCAATTGTCACTTGTTCGTGGCCGCCGCCCCCGCCTCGGTCGAAACGGTTACGATACTGAAACCCCAAGTGGTGGATAACCGTTGCACCGGTTGCGGCCGCTGCCGCCAGATCTGCCGCTTCAACGCGCTCGCGGTGCTGGGCAAGCAGGCATTGGTTTTTGCCGAACTCTGCCACGGCTGCGGCGGTTGCGCCGCGGTCTGTCCCGCCGGGGCGCTGATTGACCGTCCGCATGAGATCGGTGAAGTGAGGACCTGGCGCGGCGCGTCTTTTGAGCTGATCGACGGCTGTCTCGCCATCGGAGGGACGGTGACGCCGCCGTTGATCCGGGCGGTGCAAGCGCACTCGGCTGAGGGGGCTCTCAACACTGTTGTGATCGACTGTCCGCCGGGAACTTCCTGCTCGATGGTCGCGTCGGTGCGCGAAGCTGATTTTGTGGTGCTGGTGACCGAGCCGACACCCTTTGGCCTCCACGATCTCACGCTCGCGGTGGCGACTTTGCGGGAGCTCAACCTTCCGATGGGGGTGATCATCAACCGTGCCGATTGCGGCGATGACGGCGTGGCCGGATATTGCCGCCGGGAGAAACTGCCGATTTTACTGGCGATTCCGAACCGTCGCGAGATTGCCGAATGCTATTCGCGCGGTCTGCCGCTCCTCGCGGCCGCGCCGGAATACCGGGCCGAATTTGCGGCGGTGATCAACCAAATCCGAACTCTTTTGCCGGAAACATGCCAATCATGAAAGAAATTGTGATCATCAGCGGCAAGGGCGGCACCGGCAAAACCAGTTTGACCGCCTCCTTTGCCGGTCTCGCCGGGCAGTCGGTGATTGCCGACTGTGATGTCGACGCCGCCGACTTGCATTTGCTTTTGAAGCCGAAAATCCTGGCGGCACATCCCTTTGTCGCCGGACATCTGGCGGTGATCGATCCCGGGCGTTGCCGCCGCTGCGGTCGCTGTGCCGAACTTTGCCGCTTCGGAGCGGTGCGGGCGGCCGGGGTGATCGATCCCCTCCGTTGTGAAGGCTGCGGGGTCTGTGTCGATTTGTGCCCCGCCGGAGCGATCGCTTTCCCTGAACGTCATTGCGGCGAATATTACGAGTCGGAGACGGTCTACGGCGCGATGGTTCATGCCAAACTTGCGCCGGCGGCGGAGAACTCGGGGAAACTGGTGAGCCAGGTCCGACGCGTCGCCCGTGAGCTTGCGGTCAAAAAACGCACCGAACTCATGCTGACCGACGGCCCGCCGGGAATCGGATGCCCGGTGATCGCCGCCCTCGGCGGAGCTTCGCTGGTGCTGGCGGTGACCGAGCCGACGGTATCGGGCGAGCACGATCTCGAAAGGGTACTCAAACTCGCCGCCCATTTTGAAATTCCGGCGCTTGTCTGCGTCAACAAATTCGACCTTAATATCGATGTAACCCAAAGGATCGAGGCAATGGCCCTCCGGCATCGCGCCGGACTGGCGGGACGGATTCCTTACGATCATATTTTCACCGAGGCGATGGTCAACGGTGAATTGGTAATCGATTATCCCGCCTCGGCCGCGGCCGGGGCGATTCGCAAAATATGGGAGCATTTATGGAAAATCAAGTAGAAGGCTGCGGCGGAAGCTGCGGCAAATCCGAAGACGACCTCGCGCTGGCCCGGAACATGGCCGGTATCCGGCACAAAATCGTCGTGATGTCCGGCAAAGGCGGTGTCGGCAAAAGCACAGTGGCAGTCAACCTCGCCGCCGCGCTGGCGGCGGCGGGCAAACGGGTCGGCTTGCTCGACGCCGATATTCATGGGCCCAGCATTCCGACCATGCTCGGCCTGACCGGCGCCCGCCCGGAACCGGCCGTTGACGGCCGGATCGCCCCGATCGAAGCGGGAACGCTCAAGGTAATGTCGATCGGCTTTCTGCTCCGCGATTGCGACGATGCGGTAATCTGGCGCGGCCCGATGAAGATCGGGGCGATCCGGCAACTGCTCGGCGAAGTGGCCTGGGGCGAGCTCGATTTTCTGGTCATCGACACCCCGCCCGGCACCGGTGACGAGCCGCTCTCGGTCTGTCAGTCGGTCGGAGCGGGGGCACAAGCGGTGATCGTTACCACCCCGCAGGAAGTTTCCGCCGCCGACGTCCGAAAATCGGTCGATTTCTGTTCCAAGCTTGACATTCCGGTGATCGGCATCGTTGAAAACATGAGCGGCTTCGTCTGTCCCTGCTGCGGCGAAGTCACCGCCATTTTCCGCGCCGGAGCCGGAAAGTCGCTGGCCGGGCGTTTCGGGTTGCGCCTGCTCGGTCAGATTCCTCTCGATCCGGGTGTCTGTGACGCCGGAGACGGCGGCAAACCCTTTGTCGGTCTCGCATCCGGCAGCGCCGCCGCCAAGGCTTTTGCCGGGGTCATCGCGCCGATTTTGCTTCTTGCTGTAGAAAATGAACCAAAAAAGGAGAAACAAACCATGAAAATCGCCATCCCCATGGCCGCCGGCAAGCTCTGTCTCCATTTCGGACACTGCGAGCAATTCGTCCTGATCGACGTCGAAAAGAATGCCGTCACCGGCAAAACGCCGGTCACACCTCCGCCCCACGAACCCGGTTTGCTGCCGCGCTGGCTGGCCGAAAAGGGCGTTACTCTGATCATCGCCGGCGGGATGGGCGCGCGGGCGCAACAGCTTTTTGCCGAACGCGACATCCAGGTGATCACCGGCGCTCCGGCGGACGATCCGGAACAATTGGTCGCCGCTTTTCTCAACGGCACGCTGGTCACCGGAGAAAACGCCTGCGACCATTGATCGCGATATTGCAAAGGAAACGGGAGGAAAGTATAGTATGGCATCGGAAGCAAATACGACCGAAAGCACAGCCGCGCCGGTCAATGGCAATCCGCCGGACGGCTACTGGACCGCTCCGGAAGTCACCATCGCGGTGATCATCGGCCTGGGACTGGCGGTCGCCGCGGCGGCACTGATCAAGTTGTTTGCCGGAAGTCAATTACGCCGGAGCTGAAACGCTTCCGGCAGGGAGTCAAGACATGATTGAGGCGGATTCCGTCACCGTCACCGTACTGGTCGATAACCTCGCGCCGGAGCCGCTGGTCCCCGAGTACGGCTTTGCCGCGCTGGTCACGAGCGACACCGGGGCGATTCTTTTTGACACCGGCCAGCTCGATGCACTCGTGCGCAACGCCGCAATTCTCGGCATCGATCTCGGACTTCCCCGGATTCTGGTGCTGAGTCACGGTCACTACGACCACACCGGAGGACTCGCGGAACTTTTTCAAATCAATCCTGAGCTGACCGTCTTTTTTCATCCCGGCTTGAGCTCCGGCCATTATTCTCTCCACCCCGGAAAACCGGTGAAGAACATCTCGATGCCGGAACCGTCCCGGCGCGTTTTTGAGGGCATTTC
>JBFWIO010000191.1:0-6448 GCA_050255955.1 Victivallaceae bacterium | reverse complement strand
TATTCCCGGATCAGGTCGGTTTTGATCCCGACTTCGGCCAGGTCGAAACATTCGGACAGGGTTTTCCAGCCGAGAACAAGCGCCTGTTCCAGCGGGATATTGACCGAGAGATCCATCATTCGGGCCTCAAAAAGCTTGCCGTATTTGAGGAGTTTATTGTCCCAGGCGGTCATCATGAAACCCATCGACTGCTTCTCAAGCGAACTCTTAAAGTCAGCGTAGAGCCGGATCATCGAGTCCATGATCGCGCGGTGGTCGGGACGGGTTTTGCCGTTGACCTGCTGCTTCAGGCGCGAGAGCGAGCCAAAGGGCTCGATGCGGCCGTTGCGCAAGTAGAACTGGCCCTCGGTAATATATCCGGTGTTGTCCGGGATCGGGTGGGTCACGTCGTCGCCCGGCATGGTGGTCACGGCGAGGATGGTAATCGAGCCCGCGCCGTCGAAGTCAACCGCTTTTTCGTAACGCGAAGCGAGCTGGCTGTAGAGGTCGCCCGGATAGCCGCGGTTCGACGGAATCTGTTCCATGGTGATCGCGATTTCCTTCAGCGCGTCGGCGAAGTTGGTCATGTCGGAGAGCAGCACCAGCACCCGTTTGCCGTCAAGCGCGTAACGCTCGGCCACCGCCAGCGCCATGTCCGGCACCATCAGACACTCCACCGTCGGATCGGACGCGGTGTGGATGAAAAGCACCGAGCGCGACAACGCCCCCTGTTTGTCCAGGGTATCGCGCAAGAAGAGATAGTCGTCGTATTTGAGTCCCATCCCGCCGAGGATGATTACGTCTACTTCGGCCTGGAGCGCAATACGGGCGAGGAGCTGGTTGTAGGGCTCCCCGGCGACCGAAAAGATCGGCAGCTTCTGCGACTCGACCAGCGTGTTAAAGAGGTCGATCATCGGAATCCCGGTCCGGATCATGTTGCGCGGAATGATTCGCTTGGACGGATTGACCGAGGGGCCGCCGATTTCGATCAGGTCGTCGTTGATCGGGGCGCGGTGGTCGCGCGGCGCGCCGCGGCCGTTAAAGATCCGGCCGAGCAAGGTTTCCGAACTCGAAACCTGCATCGGACGGCCGAGGAAACGGACTTCGTCTTCGGTGCTGATGCCGCGGCTGCCGGCAAATACCTGCAAGTAGACGCGGTTGTCGGCCAGACGGATCACCTGGGCCAGCGAGGTGCCGCGCGCACTGGTCACTTCGGCAAGTTCGTTGTAGGATACATTCTCGGCTTCGACAGCGATGACGTTGCCGACGATCTGGATGATTTTGTGATATACCTTACGCATTTTTGCGGCACTCCGTGAGTTTGGCGGCGATTTTCTGCCGCTGCTGGCCGAATTCGGCTTTGTCCATCGCAATGTAGTTCCAGTCGATGAAGAGCTGGCGAAGCTCAAGGAAGTAACGCCGCGCGACCGCCTTGTCCGCGAACGCGAATTCGGCTTTGAGCACGGTGCAGACTTCGTCGAAGACCAGCTTCTGGCGATCTTCGCCGCAGGCTCCGTCAACCGCGTCGAAGTTGTTCTGCTGCAAGTAGACGTAGTCGAGGAATTCGCTCTTGAGGTAGATGATGAAGTCTTCGATGTTGGTGCCGTCTTCGCCGATCACCTTCATCATCTGATTGACTTCGGAGCCCTGGCGCAGCAGCGCGCGGGCAAAGGTGAGTTCCTGGTCGGACACCACGCTCTGGTACTTGCTCCAGCTCTCAAGCGGGCTGATCGCCGGGTAACGCCGGGCGTCGGAGCGCTCGCGGGAAAGGCCGAGGAAGCAGCCGACTACCTTCAGCGTAGCCTGGGTGACCGGTTCCTCAAAGTTGCCGCCGGCAGGACTGACCGCCCCGCCGATGGTTACGCTGGCAAGTTCGCCGGTACGAAGCCGGACCAGCCCGGCGCGTTCGTAAAAGGCGGCAATCAACGATTCGAGGTACGCCGGGAAAGCTTCTTCGCCGGGAATTTCTTCGAGGCGGCCGGACATTTCGCGCATCGCCTGGGCCCAGCGCGAAGTCGAGTCGGCCAGCAACAGGGCGTTGAGTCCCTGCTGGCGGTAGTACTCGGCCAGCGTCACCGCGGTGTAGACCGACGCTTCGCGGGCGGCCACCGGCATCGACGAGGTGTTGCAGATGATGATCGAGCGGTCCATCAGCGACCGGCCGGTGCGGGGGTCCTGGAGGTGCGGGAATTCGCGCAAAATTTCCACCACTTCGCCGGCGCGCTCGCCGCAGGCGGCGATGATCACCACGTCGGCTTCGGCGTTCTGGCTGATCGAGTGCTGGAGCACCGTCTTGCCCGCGCCGAAAGGTCCCGGCGTGCAGAACGTGCCGCCGCGCGCCACCGGGAAAAAGGTGTCGATGCTGCGGAGCTGGGTGATCAGGGTTTTTTCCGGCAGGATTTTTTCTTTGTAGTCGCTGATCGGAATTTTGACCGGCCAGCGCTGGAGCATGGTGACTTCGCGCTCTTCACCCTCGGCGTTGCGGACGCGGGCCACCGGGTCGATGATCCGGAGCGAGGCGCTGGTCTCAATGGAGACGATCTCCCATTCGCCGCGCCAGGCAAAGGGGACCATGATGTAATGCTTGAAAATTCCTTCCGGCACCGAGCCGATGCGGTCGCCGGCGACCACCTTGTCGCCCGGCTTCGCACACGCAGTGAAGTCCCAGATCTTTTCGCGGTCGAGCGCATTGAGGTAGAGTCCGCGCTGGAGGAAAAAGCCCGACTTCTCGGCCAGTTGCTCAAGCGGATTCTGGAGACCGTCGTAGACTCCGGTCAGCAAACCGGGGCCGAGCTCGACGCTCAGGAGCTCCCCGGTGAACTCGACCGGGTCGCCGATCTTGAGTCCGTTGGCGCTTTCAAAGACCTGCATGTCGGCGCGGTTGCCCCGCACCCGGATTACTTCACTCTTCAGTCGATCTTCGCCGATGGTGGCGTAGGCCACTTCATTCTGCGAGACGCCGGCGCTGAATTCAACGGTCAGCATGTTGCCGTTGACGCCGACGATTTTACCCGTTTTTTCCGGCATGTTTTTCTTATCTCCCGATAAAATTCCCCAAAGATGCGGGGGCGTTTGGTTCTGACTTCAATTTATTATTCAGCGGAATTGCGGTCGATGCGGTCGATCGCCCCCCGAAAGTTTTCGCGCCCGGCTTCCTCGCGGTAGAGCCGGCGTTTTTCGAGCAAAGTAAGCTTCAAACGGTAACAGGCCGCCCATTCGACGGTGAATTCGTGGCCGACTTCGAGCGACTCGATCTTTTTCCAGCGCAAATGATCGATCCGGTTCTGCCGTTCCAGCGGATTCGGAGCCGAAGCCGCGGCGGTGACCGCATCTCGCAAATCAGTGAATTCATTCATCTCGGGCGGCAGCAGGAGCGGCAGGTCGGAATTGCGCTCGGCCGCACGCAGCCGGGCGATCTCGCCCGACAACGCGCGTTCCCAGCGGCGGTAGCGGCCGGCCGCCGAAGCGGCGGGAAGTTTCGCCGCGTCAACGACGGCGTGAAAAGAGCAGTTCGCCAGATACGCCGCCTCCCGTTCGCCGAGGAGATCGGCGGCACGCGCGTCAAACTCCGCTGCCGTCATCGGCGGCGGAGTGTTGAACACAAGACCCGGCAGCTGCGAGCAGAAATAGTAAAAATTACCTGCCATTTTGGAGTGCCCCGATCAGGATTTGGAGTCGTCGGCGGCAAAGAGTTTGGCAAGTTCCCCGCCAAGGTACCCGGACAGGAGTTCGCGGATCGCCGCGTCGCTGAAGTCGTAGTAGACGTCTGCGCCGTTGAAGCTGAGCTGCATTCCGTTGCGGATGCTCTGGGTGCCGAAGACACGGGCGTTCTGGCGGAAACTTTCGTTGAGGGTGGCCTTGAGCGCCGCGGAGAGTTTTTCGGCGTCGCGAACGCTGGTGAGAATGCTGATTTCGCCATTGGGATCTTTGATGAAGGCGGCGGCGAGTTCCTTGATCAGGGAAGCCATCAATTCGGGAGTCAGGGCGCTGGCGGTGCTCGCGTCGATCGCGCGGGCCAGGCGGCTCTCGAGTTCGCCGCGAAGTGCCAGCACAACGTCGCGGGCGGCCTGCTTGGCGGCGGCCTCGGCCCGTTTGCGGAAGTTTTCGGCGGACTGTTCGGCGGCTTTGTCACGTTCGGCCGCGTCGCGCTTGGCTTCGGCGACGATCCGGGCGGCTTCGGCCCGGGCGGCGGTGATGATTTCGTTCTTTTCCTGTTCCGCTTTCAACAGGCATTCCGAGTTGATGCGGTCGAATAATTGTTGCAGTTCTTCAGCCATAGATGATCCAGTTTTTAGTTGTTTTCTTTCTCTACAAACTCGTGATGCAGCGCAATTTGAGCTTTCTTGAAATCGTCACGCTCGATGATGAACTGCATGTTGACCTGGCGCATGCACTGGTCGAGGGCGAGCACGTTGATGTTCGCCGCCGCCAGCGCTGTCGCCGCACGGGAAAGGAAGCCGGGAAGCTTCATATTGCTTCCCAGCACCGCCACTACCGCCACCCGCCGGGTGGTGATCGTCGCGCCGGGGAAATTCCGCTCAAGCTGTTCGATGCACTTGGGCAGATTGCGCGCTCGTTCCGACACATAGTGGGTGATGGTGTTGGCGTTGGTATTTTTGGCAATGTAACTGATTTTATTCTCGCTCAGACTCTCCAGCAGATGGTAGTCGTAGCCGCTCTGGCCGACCATTTCGGGATCGAAAACCTCGATTGCCACCAGGTCGTTGCGCCCGCAGATCATATCGACGCGCGGGGTCGGCGAAACGTAGTCCTTGCTGATCAAAGTTCCCGGACTGCCGGGGTCAAAGGCGTTGGTGACCCGGATCGGGATGTTTTTGTGCTCCATTTCCTTGGAGGCTTTGGGATGGATCGCCTCCATCGCGAGGTCGGCGAGCTGGTCGGCGATGTCGAAATTGGTGTTGCCGATGGTGCGCACCTTGTCGGCGCCGATGAGTTTGGGGTCGCCGGTCGAGAGGTGGTATTCCTTGTGGATGATCCCTTCGCGGGCCCCGGTCACCACTGCGAGTTTGCTGAACGTGATTTCGCTGTAGCCCCGGTCAAAGCGGTTCATGATCCCCTCGGCGCACTTGACGTAACCGGTGACAATCGGCATGCAATCGGCAAAATCCAGTCCGGCAAGATGGCGCTCCATCATCTGTTCAATGGTGCAACTGGTGTTGTCTTTCCAGCCGGTCAGGTCGATCAGTTTGGCGTTGATGCCGTGCTTGCGGAGGATCAGCACCGAGTTGAAGGCGCTGTGGGCTTCGCCGACCGAACTCAGGAATTCGCGGCTGGCGGGCAGATAATCCTTGGCGTGGAAGTGGCCGAACGTGCGAAGCTGAACCAGGTTCCGCAGCGCTTCGCGGATGCCGAACATCCGCTCGTTGACGAAGTCGTTGGCGGCCTGGAGGTCAAGACCGAGAGGCACAAAACTCTCGTTGAGCCGGATCATTTCGCCGCGGGTGGCTTCGAGCTTGTCTTCCCACAGCGGATCGCCGACCGCGAATTTGCCGTAGATGCCGGGTTCGCCGGTCTTTTTGTCCTCCAGCAGCAAATTGGTGACGCCGCCGTAAGCCGAAACCACGAACAGCCGGTTGTAGAGCTCCGGGCCTTTGCGCGAACCGATCAGGATGTTCTTCATCAGTTCGCCGAAGCGGGTCATCGAGGTGCCGCCGATTTTTTCTACCGTATGTTGTCCCATGATGAAACGCTCCTGTCTTTAGATATCTTCAATGCGGAAGAGGCGGACCCGGTCGCGGGCGGCGTCGAGCTTTTCGAGTTCGGCGACGGCGGCGCGAATCTGCGACTCCTCGGCTTCATGAGTCAGGATCACCAGCGGCACCGCGTCGGCATGCGAGGTTTCGTGCTGGATCAGGCTGGAAATGCTGATATCCTTGTCGGCCAATACCTTGGCGACTGCGGCGATGACTCCGGGAACATCCTTGACCGAGAGCCGGAGGTAGTAGCGGCTGACGACGTCGTCCATCGGGGTCAGGGCCTTGAACAGCGGAGCGTTGCGGAACGATACCCGGCGCGGCGAGTTGCTGTCGATATTGAGCGCGATGTCGGCGAGGTCGGCGACCACCGCACTCGCGGTGGCGTTGCGTCCGGCGCCGCGGCCGTAAAAAAGGGTCTGCCCGACGGTGTCGCCCTCGACCAGCACGCCGTTGAAGACGTCGGAGATGTTGGCGAGCAAGGTTGATTTGGGGATCAGCGTTGGATGTACGCGCAGCTGGACGCAACCATCGATCTCCTTGATGATGGCCAGAAGTTTAATGCGGTAGCCGAGTTCGTCGGCGTAGCGGATGTCGGCAATCGAGAGGTTGCGGATGCCCTCGACGTACAAGGGATCCAGTCCGAACCAGCGGCCGTAGGCGAGCGAAGCGAGGATCGCCGCCTTGGGGGCGGTGTCGAAGCCGTCGATGTCGAGCGAAGGCGCGGCTTCGGCATATCCGAGCTTCTGGGCGTC
>JBFWIO010000190.1:0-6496 GCA_050255955.1 Victivallaceae bacterium | reverse complement strand
GGCATCGCACTGCGCCGGAATCACCGCACAACCTCCCGCGGCGAGACCATCGAAAATATGACCCTTTTCCTCCGCCACGCCCGCTAACGAACCCAGAAATTCAAGATGGCACGGGGCGATCGAATTCACCGCCGCGCACTGCGGCTCGGCCATCCGGCTCAATGGCTCGATTTCGCCGTGATGGTTGGTTCCCATCTCGATTACCGCATAGCGGTGTTGCAGCGTCAGCCGCAGCAGATTCTGCGCCACCCCGATCTGATTGTTGGTGTTGCCAAGCGTGTAGAGCACCTGATCCGGCCCCGCCTCGGCGCTGAAAATGGCGCGCAGCATCTCTTTGGTCGAAGTTTTGCCGACACTGCCGGTCACCGCCGCCAGCCGCAGGTCCGGAAAGCGCCGGCGGTGAAAACGCGCCAGCGCCTGATACGCGAGCAAAGTATCATCCACCGCCAGCACCGGCACCGGCCAGGCGGGATCGGCCAATACCTGTTTGGCGCGCTCGATCAGCAGCATTCCAGCCCCCGACTCGACCGCTTTGGCAAGGAAGTCGTGGGCATCGAACTTTTCGCCCCGGAGCGCGACGAAGCAACGGCCCCGGCCCTCTTCGCGGCTGTCGGTATAGAGCTCGAAATCGCCGTCCGCAACCGGACCGGCGAAGTCGCCGCCGGTGGCGGCGAGAAACTCCCGACTGCTGAAAAGCGCCGTCATAATCGCCTCACTCGTTGGGATTGATGATGTTGCGGATGATGTTGTCGCGAAATACCACCCGGATGGCGTCGTGCGGCGTGACAAAGTAAATCCAGGTTTCGTTTTTGCGGCTCGGGGTCCGCGCCGTCGGCGGCGGGCCATAGGCGATCAACACCTCTTCGCGGGTCATTCCCGGAACCGCTTCGCCGCGTTTGACAAAAGACAGCTTGTCGGGCCGGACGCCGGCAAAAATTTTCGACGGCGGTTCGAGGGTCAGATAATTCTGGATGAATTCCCGCATCGAGCACATCCACATGCCCGAATCGAAATCAATCTGGTAAACCGCACCGTCCTCGGTTTTGAACCGGAGCTTTTTGTCGGTCGCCTCGATTATTTCGACTTTGGTTCCGACCGGCAGGATCCGTCCCTGCTGGATGTTGAGCGAACTGACGGCTTCGGGATCGCCGTACCACAAATTGTATTTGGTATAAATCGGCGCATCAATCGGCTGTTGAAGTACTTCTGAAACCACGACCGGGGTCGAGCAGCCGGTCGCGCCGAGTGCCGTCAGCACGGCGGCGCACAAGACGGAAAATATTCGCATAGGTCAAAACTCCGATTAGTTGGACTCCGGCACTAATGTACATCGCCAAGCGCCCGCTGGCAAGCCGGATCGGCAGTTTTTTTTGGCCTCCCGGCTTGCCGGGCGTGAACGGTTGATCGGCAATTCAACTTTTTCCGCTATATTTGCGCGGAAATTCTTGAAAGCAATATCAGGAGAGTTATATTATACCGTTTAATTGTGGATTTTTCAGCACACTGAATG
Organism: Victivallaceae bacterium; assembly: GCA_050255955.1. Classification (GTDB taxonomy): domain Bacteria; phylum Verrucomicrobiota; class Lentisphaeria; order Victivallales; family Victivallaceae; genus JAVBUI01. Next base: position 4,986 of record JBFWIO010000190.1, on the reverse strand, counting down.
AGATAAACCCAAGGAGAATGTTCCGATGAGTCCCTTCCAATTGATCGCCGATGCCGCTCCCGCGGCCGCCGCCGCTCCCGCCGCTCCCGCCGCCGGCGGCGGACTGATGGGCATGGTTCCGTTTTTCATCATCATCGGGGTGATGATGTTCCTGATGATCCGCTCGCAGAAAAAGCAGCAGCAGAAGCGCCAGCAGATGCTCGACCGCATTGCCAAAGGGGCCAAAGTCCTGCTCGGCGGCGGCATGATCGGCACCGTCATCGAAGTCAAGGGCGATGACCGTATCGTGGTCGAAATCGCCCCCGGCGTCCGCGTCGAAGTGATCAAAAGCGGCATCGGCGACGTTATCGAAAGCCCGGTGGCCGATCCCAAAGCCAACTGAACCCTATTGCGGAGAGACGCTCAAGATCATGAATAAAAGACCGGTACTTCTGCGGACGGCGATCGCTTTGATCGTGACCGCGGTTTTCACGTTTTCGATGTATCCGCTGACACAGCGCGATTTCTACGAAACCTTCACCAAGCTCCTCAAGGATCGCAAAAATCCGGCCGCCGCCGAACTGGTGACCGATGCCCGCAAGATGCAGGAGAAAAACCCCGAGCTCTACCCGTCGCAGGCCCTGCTCGCCGCCGCCGACACCAAAGGGGTTTCGCTCAAAGAGATGGTCAAGGGCGAAAAGCTTGAAGACAACCGCGACGTGATGAGCCTGGTCCGCAAGGAAGCCAGCAGCTCGATCCGTCTCGGACTCGACCTCAACGGCGGGGTCGAATTCGTGCTCCACCTGATCCCCGACCAGGACTTCCTCAAACGCCTCGAGGAAATCGGCAAGGACGGCAAGTCCGGCAAGGAAAACCGCGAGGAAGTCGAAGCCCGGATGGACGCCGAATTCAACCGCTACCGCGACATCGCTATCGAAATCCTTCGCAAACGCCTGGAAGGGCAGAAAATTTACGAAGCCGAAATCGCCCCCTCCGGCAGCCGTTACGTGACGCTCAAAGCGCCGATCGTGTCCAAGGACGAAAAACTCAAGCTCCTCAATCTGATCTCAATGAGCGCCAAACTCCGTTTCCGGCTGGTCCACCCCGAGAGCGCCGAGCTGGTGTCCCGCTATCTCGCCAATCCCGCCGCATTCCAGATGCCGGTCGGGTTTGAACTCATGGAAACCACCGAGTACCGGCCCGGCCAGGCTCCCGAGGTCCGCCGCTACATCGTCGAAAACCGCTGGGTGATGGACGGCAAGGGCGTCAAGTACGCCTACGCCAGCCGCGACCAGTTCGGCCAGCGCAAGATCGACCTCGCCTTCAACCCCGAGGGCGCCCAGCAATTCGCGCTGGTGACCAAGGCCAACGTCGGCCGCCAGCTCGCCATCGTGCTCGACGGCAAACTCTACTGCGCGCCGGTGATCAAGACCGCGATCGAGGGCGGCAACGCCTCCATCGACGGCAACTTCTCCGACGAAGAGTGCAAAAATATCGCCGACGCGCTGGTCAGCGGCAGTTTCCCCTTTCAGATCAAGGTCAACGCGGTCTTTGACACCGACCCCAAACTCGGTGCCGACAACGTCAAGAACGGGATCTGGGTCGGCGTGTTCTCGCTCCTGACCGTGGTGGTCTTCATGTGCGGTTATTACATGCTGGCCGGTCTGGTGGCGGTCACCGCGCTGTCGGTCAACGTCCTTCTCGTGCTCGGCGCGATGGCCGCGTTCGACGCCACGCTGACGCTGCCGGGGATCGCCGGGATCGTACTCACCATCGGGATGGCGGTCGACGCCAACGTGCTGATCTTTGAACGCATCCGCGAAGAACTCAAGCTCGGCAAGAGCATTGCCAACGCGATCGACCTCGGCTACAGCCGGGCGCTTTCGGCGGTGGTGGACTCCAATCTGACCACTTTGATCACTTCGATCATCCTGATGTGGGTCGGCACCGGCGCGGTCAAGGGCTTCGCGGTGACCTTGAGCATCGGGATCCTGACCAGTTTGTTCACCGCGCTGTTTGTCACCCGGATCATCTTTGACTGGATGCTCCGCAGTCCCAAGTTCGTGACGTTGCGGATGAATCAGTTCTTCGTCAGTCCCAACTTCAATTTCCCGCGGGCGTGGAAAGTGGCGGTGCCGCTCTCGATCGCCGTTTCGGTGCTGAGTATCGGGCTCTTCCTCTACAAGGGCAGTTCCGTCCTCGGCGTCGACTTCACCGGCGGCACCCAGGTGACGTTTGACTTCAAAAAAGCGGTTTCCCCGGCGGAACTTGAGCGCTCGCTCGCCGCCGCCGGCTACCAGGCCACCGTCAACTACAAATACTCCGCCGGCGGTAACGAGGACGGCAAGGTCGAAATCCTGATCCGGAACGATCTTACCCAGAAAAACAGCAATCCCAAGGACGATCTGGAAGCCTATCTCAACGGCAAATTCCCCGACGCCAAACTCTCCGGCGGCCTGGAAAGTTCGGTCGGCGGCCTGATCGGCCGGGAATTCAGCAAAGCCGCGCTGCTGGCCGTTTTCCTCTCGATGATCGGCATCGGGATCTACGTGACCATCCGCTACGAACTCTCGTATGCGATCGCCAGTCTCGTGGCGCTGTTCCATGACGTGATCGTGGTGATGGGTATCTACGTCCTGATGGAACGGACCATCTCGCTCAACGTGGTGGCCGCGGTACTGACCGTGATCGGGTATTCGATGAACGACACCGTGGTGGTCTTTGACCGTATCCGCGAGAACGTCAACGCCAAAGCCGGAGGGACGAGTTACATCGAGGTGATCAACACCTCGCTCAACCAGACCCTCAGCCGGACCATCCTGACCAGTTTGACCACCTTTCTGGTGGTGGTGGTGCTCTACATCTGGGGCGGCGTCGCGATCAACGATTTCGTGCTGATTATGATGCTCGGGATTATGGTCGGCACCTATTCGTCGCTTTTCGTGGCGAGTCTGTTTGTGGCGATTTGGCACAAGCGGGTCGGCCGGCTCGACCAGGCGGCTCCCGAACCGGTCGAACAGCCGTAAGTCTCACCCGCGGTCCGGGAAAAGAGGCGGCATTGCAAATCCGCCTTGATTCCCGTCGATTGCGGTTTTTTTTTCACGGCTGGGGAATTTCGGGGAAACGATTGCATTGCGAATAATTTGCAATTTTCCGTACCATTGGTATATTGTCGGGGTAGTCGTGCCGCTGATGCGGTTGAAATAATTGAAAGGACGACCGGATGACCAGACTTTTTTTCATCGGAGCGGGGAAAATGGCGACGGCGATTGCCGGCGGACTGGTCCGCTCGGGTTGCTTTCAGGCCGAAGAGCTCAAAGCCTACGATATTTCGCCCCAGGCGGCGGAACTTTTTGAAAAGAGCACCGGAGTTCGTTGTTTCAGCGGCGAATTCTGCGAAGCCGAACTCGAAGCCTCCCGCGCAGTGCTGCTGGCGGTCAAGCCCCAGTACCTCACCGAAGCCCTCACCGGCTACAAAAGCATCCTTGAATCGAAGCTGATCATCTCGATCGCCGCCGGAGTCACGCTTTCGCAGCTCTACGACCTCACCGACAGCACCCGGATCGTCCGGGTGATGCCCAATACCCCGGCGCTGATCGCCCGCGGTTGCGCCGCCGCCGCCATGACCGACGGCGTCACCGCCGAAGAACGCGCCACGGTCGAGCAAATCTTCTCCTCCGTCGGTTCCTTTGCCGTGGTCGAGGAACGCCGGCTCAACGCGGTCACCGGCCTTGCCGGCAGCGGCCCGGCCTATGTCTTTGAATTCATTCAGGCCCTCGCCGACGGCGGCGTCGCCGAAGGACTGCCCCGCGAACTCGCCCTCGACCTCGCCGCCCGCACCGTGGCCGGCGCGGCCGAAATGGTGATCCAGACCCGCCAGCACCCGGCAGTGCTCTGCGATCAGGTGGCCAGCCCCGCCGGCACCACCATTCGCGGCCTCGAGCGTCTCGCCCGGATGGGCTTCAAGGGCGCGGTGATGGCCGCCGTCCGTTCCGGCGCCGCCCGCGCCGAGGAGCTGGGTAAATCATGAGCGCCGCCCCGATTCCCGAAAGCATCGGCCGGGTCACCATTGTGATGCCGGTTTACAACGAAGCCAATACCATCGAAGCCATCGTCGAACGCGTCCTCAGCCGTCCCGAAACCGGCGAGCTGGTGATCGTCAACGACGCCTCCACCGACGACACCTGGAGCCATCTCCAGAAATTCGCCGACAATCCCCGGGTCAAACTCTTCGCCCAGGAGGTCAATCAGGGCAAAGGCGCCGCGCTGATCCGCGGCTTCGCCGAAGCCACCAAGGACTTCGTGCTGATCCAGGACGCCGACTTTGAGTACTCGCCCGACGACTACCCGATCGTGCTCGCCCCATTGCTCAACGGCAAAGCCGAAGTGGTCTACGGCTCCCGCTTCATGGGCACCCCCGGCATGGTCCGCTACTTCCGCCACGAAATGGGCAACAAGTTCCTGACCTTCCTCTCCAACCTCTTCTCCGATATCCACCTGACCGATATGGAGACCTGCTACAAAGCCTTCCGCCGCGAAGTGCTCCAGAACCTGATTCTCGAATCCAACCGCTTCGGCATCGAAGTCGAGATCACCGCCAAAGTCGCCCGCTCCCGCCGCCTCCGCATCTGGGACGTCCCCATCTCCTATAACCCCAGACGCTACGGCGAAGGCAAAAAAATCGGCTGGCGCGACGGCGTCGCCGCCCTCTGCCATATCATTCGCTTCAACGTCTTCACCACCGACGCCAAAAGCTTCCGCAAACCTTGGGACGAAATCCTCAAGTAAGCGGCAAAGCCACCCGCAGCGAATCGGGGGAGAGAGCAAAAATTTTGAGGAAATTTTTTCTCCCTCCCCCGAACCCCCTCCCTCTTTTCAACCCTTTTTGTGTCCGGCGCTTTTTCTTTTTTGCATCGCAAAAAAGAAAAAGCGCAGTACGTAAAAATTTTTGTAAAAGATGAGGGGGTTCGGGGGAGAAGAAAGAAACTTTTTCTAAAAAGTTTTGTC
>JBFWIO010000189.1:0-6504 GCA_050255955.1 Victivallaceae bacterium | reverse complement strand
TTGAGTTCACGCTCCGAAAAATTGCGCTGGTTGCGCTGGTAGACGACGCCGAATTTCCCCCAGAGTTTGCCGTTGACGAAAATGCCGGATGAATAGATCGACCGGATACCGTATTGTTTGGCGACAATGACCCAACTCCCGCACATCCGGCTTCCCTCTTCGCTCAAGAGATCGGCGACAACCAGCGGTTCCCGGTCCTGAAGTTTTCGCATCCACGGTTCGTCCGGCTTGAACCGGAAACTGCCGATTTCGATTTGCGGCAGTGACTCATCGGCCTGATATTCCCCGAAAAGCGACACCCGGCCGCTTTCCGGATTGCACTCCAGAATGAAGCAGCGATCCGCATCGAGGTGAAGACAAAAGGCTTCCAGCACCAGTTTGATCGACAGCTCCGGATTGTCGGTCGCCAGCACCGCGGCCATGCAGGTGTTGAGCAATTGTTCATTGCTCATCAATTCATTGAGGTCGGTGACGTCGATCGCGCTTTTGACCACATTGATCGCTTTGCCGTCATCGTCGAGGATCGGCTCGGCGTTGATGATGTATTCGCGTCCGTTGAAGCGGCGGGTGATCTGTTCATGTTTGCCGCTGGCCAGCGCGCGGCAGACCGGGCAATCCTGGTCGTCGAGGGTCGAATCGGCGCAGAATATGCGGCGGCAGGGCATTTGCAGAATTTCGCTCTCGCTCATTCCGATGATGGTGCAGGCGGCGGTGTTGACCCGGATCATCCTCCCGGCAGCGTCATAGAGCCAGATCGGGATTCCGATATTGTTGAGAATCAATTGTTTTTCCCGGTTCGACCGCTCAATTTCATCGAGCTGGAGTTTGCGGATCAGCGACAGCGCAATAATATTGGCGGTCGAACGCATGATCCGCTCATCAACGTCCGAGAAGACCCGCCGGTGACCGGTGTAACCGACAAAGACCACGCCCCAGAGCTGCTGGTTGATCCGCACCGGCGCCATAATGAGCGACTTCGAGTCGATATTTGGCTCCTCTTCGCCGCTGACGGTAACCAGGTGATCGGCTTCGAATTCGTCGAGATGGCAATTCCAGAGCGCCTGATGCGCCTCGAGTTCATCACCCTCGACCGGCGACGGCCCGCCGTGTCGCCAGGAGCGGTACAAACGCAGCGGCCCCGCGTGATCGCGGCAGCCGATCATCATGCGGTCGCAATTGAGTTGCCGCAGCAAGGTGCGTGCGATTTGCCCGAGCGTCTTCTCAAAATCGGTTTCCAGTGTCGCATAGGACAAGAGTTCGTTGCTGATCCGTTCGCTTTCCAGAAGATTGTGCAACAGCGATACATCGATTCCGACGCCAAGCAGCATCCGCCTGCCGTCAATGGTGGTGAAGGGCATTTTGTGAATCCGCACATGGCGCCGCCGGCTGCTGCCGTCGAGGAGTTCGACGGTAGATTCCTTGCCGTTGGGCAGCAGCATGATCGCTTCGTCGGACCGGACGTTCTCCTCAGGAAAAACCGCATCCGACTTGAGTTCGCGGTCATTTTTGCCGAGCAACTGGTCGATGGCAAGATTGTAGAATTCGGCCAGTTTGCGGTTGGCCATACTGTAACGGAAGTCGTTGTCGGCGTCCTTGGCATAGAAAAAGAACGGCACTGCGTTGATCACCGTGTCCCAGAGTTTGTTGGCGTTTTCGGTCTGGCGTTTGGCCTCCTCCAGCTCGGTGATGTCGGTGAAGGTGTCGACCATCAGCATCTCGCCGTCGCGGAGCCGGAGCGGAAACTTGGTGACCTGAAAGACCTGGTGACTGCCGTCGACGGCAAAGAGCTCCTCCATGAATTGAAGCGTCCGCCCGCTTTCCAGCACCAGATTGTCCTGGCGGTTCCGGACTTCCGGGTTGAAACCGGCGAAGTTGAGTTCGGCTTCGGTATGATTTTCGATTTCGGCGGCCATCCGTCCGATGATTTTGCCGAAAGCCTCGTTGCAGAGGACGTATTTACGGTCCCCGACGGTTTCGCGGGCGGCGATTCCGACCGGCAAATGGGCCAGCAAATTCTCCAGCAGCGAACGGTTGGTTTCGGCCGCTTTGCGGGCGTCGCTCAATTCGGTGATGTCCTGCGAAATCCAGACCGCGGTTTCGCGGTGAAAAAGATGGGTGGGAAGCTTCGAAATCACGGCCGAACGCAACCTTCCGGCAACTTCAAACTCGACCGAACTGTTTTTGCCGGTTTTGAGCACTTCGGCGACTTTTTCGGACATCAGCCGGGAAGCTTCGGCATGCGGCAGGTCGGCGACCGTCCGCAAACAGCGCGGCAAGTCGTCGCCGCACGCAGCATAATGCAGAATGTTGTCGTGCCCGTCGACCACGAAGTATCGCACCGGCAGGGTTCGCACCACCTCGGCATTGCGGTATGCGGAGCGCCGGCTGAGGACGAACATCAACCCGAAAATGAACGCCGACAACAGCAGCGAAAAAACGATGATCCCGCCGGTCAGAATCTCCTGTTGATAATCCAGCCAAAGCGAAGTTTTGCGACCAAGCAGCAAAGCATTTTCCGGCAAAAGCGTTTCCGCTACCGCAAAGAAGTCGATCATCTCGCTGTGAATGACTGTTTGTACCGGCAGAACCGTAGGCGGAATTTCTGCAACCGGAGTTCCTTCGAAAATCCGGATCAGCCGCCGGGCGGCGTCGGAGCCGGACGAGTGGAGGACGCCGGCGGCGACCCCGCCGACCACACCGTGCTGGAGGATATCGGGTTCGGTCAGTTTGAAAATCGGAATCGGACAGCGAATGCCGACCTGATTGATGAACTCATGATCCGCATCGGCCCTCCCCGTCTTGCGGTCGACCCATTGGTGGTGGATCAGGACTCCGTGACGACAAAGCGTCCGGATTGCCTCGATCGCCTCGTCGGAACTAACCTCTTCGCCCCGCAGCACGGTCAGCGTCAGTCCGGAATTGTTCCGGATGAAATTCCGCAGCCGCTGTTCTATGCGGCGGCCGCGTTCGCTGCTTTCGGTAATTAGAATCAAATCTTTGCGTTCCGGAAACAACCGGAGCGCCAGTTCGGCGGTGGCTTCCGGCGCGAGCCGGAGCGAGTGTCCGGTGACATTCGCTCCGTCCGGCATCAGCCGTTCAAACAACACCCGGCCGGAAAAAATGACCGGCGTCCGCTCCGGAATGTCGCCGAGAAAGGGATTGAATGCCTGGTATGCCGGATCGCCGATGATAATGACGCCGTCGAATTCGCCGCCTTTGACTTTCGCCATGACGCTCTCGAACCAGCTCCGGTTGTCGTGCGACAGCAGCAGTGTACCGTTCCGCGAAAACAGCTCAAGCGAAGTAAATTCACAGTTGAAAGCCGATTCGCGCATCAGCCGCATGAATGGCACCATGAAACGGGTGGACTGGGTGTGGTCGCCGGATGAAATCAGCAGGACTTTTTTGGAAACCTGTTCATCGGTGAATCCGGTGACGGCCGCTGCCGCCAAGAGCAAAGCCAAGCAGATCCTGATTTTGAACATGCTCCGGAGTGAGCCTGTAATCATCTTGCGGGTCCTCCCCCGAAACCGGCATCCGCGGGTCCGGAATCCGGGTTGTCGACGGGGGGCCGGGCTGGTACGGCGGGACAAAATCCGGTAACAAATCTGATATTCATAAAAAATCCGATTGCTGAGGGACAAGTGAAGTCAAAAACACCGCTGTCTATAAGCTAACATCACCAAAGCGCTAATTCAAGCTCCGGAGAAATTTTTGCCGCGCAATATTTCCACGATCCGGCCGCGAGAGACCGGTTTGAGCAAAATGCCGTCGAAATGTGCCATGCTGAAGTTTTTTGAACTGTCGGAATCTGCCGTGACGGCGTAAATTCTGACGGTATTGAATGCCGGCATTGCCCGCACCGCGGCGGCGAATTCGGCTCCGTTCATTCCCGGCATCCACATGTCGGTCAGGATAAAATCGGGATGAAATGTTTTTAGTTTCTCCAGCGCCTCATCTCCGGATGCGGCGCACTCCACCTCGGATCGCTCCCGCCGGAGCATCGCCGCCAGCATTTTCAGATTAAGCGGCACATCGTCAATCAGCAACACCCGTGTCTCCGGCGTCAAGTCGCCGGGGGCGGTCTGCATTTCGCATTCCACGCAGTCCGCGTCCGAAAACCGCAGATTGTTCAGTTTTACCTCAAAAATACTGCCGCGCCCGGGTTCGCTCTGCAGCGTCAGGGTGCCTCCCATGTATTCACTCAGACGACGACAGATCAACAGCCCCAGCCCGGTTCCGTTGTGCCGGGTATGGGCGTCGCGCACGGTGTCGAGCTGGACAAAAGGCTGAAACAGTTTTTTCTGCTCGCTTTCGGAAATCCCGCAACCGGTGTCGATGACGGCGAAAGTCAGCATTCCGATACCGTCGCCGCCGCACTGAAAATCGGCCTTGAAAGTCACCGATCCGCTCCGGGTGAATTTCAGCGCGTTGCTGATCAAATTGAGAATGATCTGCCGGACCCGCAAGCCGTCGAGGTAGATCAGCGGCATCGGCGCGCATTCGTTGCGAAGCTCCAGATGCTTCTCCTCGGCGAGATGTTGAAAAATCGCCAGCACGTTGCGCACCAGCAGCGGAAAATCGTTCTTTTCGGGCAGGATCGGCATCTGGCCGGCTTCGAGCTTGGACAGATCGAGTACGTCGTTGATCAGCTCCAGCAAAGTATCGCCGGCGGCGCGGATCGATTGGAGATACTCCTTGCGCAAATCCGGCGGGAGCGTTTCGTCCTGAAGCAGATCACTGAAACCGACCACCGCATTGAGCGGCGTCCTGATCTCGTGGCTCATTGAAGCGAGAAAGTTGCTTTTGGCCTGCTCGGCGGCCAGCGAATCGGTGACGTCCTGCAAGACCAGGAGGTAGCTCCCGGCATATTTGCGGTTGCCGACAAGCAACAGATACGCCCGGCGGCGTCCGGTGGCGTCGGAGTGAAAAACCCCCTTGAAAAAGCCGGGATCGTTATTGAGCACAAGGTGGCGCATCCGTCGGCAGGCATCGACTTCCCGCGGAATGATCCAGTCTTCGAAGCAGTGGGCTTTGCCGTCGATCGGGAATCCGATCTCGCGATTTCCGCCGATCCAGGTGACCATCCCCGTCCCGTCGCCCTTGAAATACGACACCTGCGCCAGCTCGCCGCCGCGATTGAGCAAAAAATGGCTCATCGCACTCAGTTTGCGATAGCGGAAGTGATGGATCAACAGCAAGAGCAACAGCAAGAGCGAACTGGCAAAAGCGAGTATGACAATCGACATTTCCTGGCGGTAAGCCTCATAAAGCGGCGTCCGCCGGTTGACGGCGATGGTTTTGGCGGGCAGCACCGTTTCGGACAGCTTGTAACGGCGCAAAATATTCATGTCGATCATCGGCTCGCGATTGCATATCTCGATCGGCAGCGCCGCCGGACTGGCGCCTTCAAGGATCTGCCGGATCTGCCGGGCAATTACGGCGGCATGAGTGGCACAGCGGGAAACATAGCCGCCGAGGGCGCCGCGCCCGACCAGCACATCGGTGATCACCAGAAACGGCCGTTTGGTCCGTTGCTGAAGTTCTTCGGCAATCTGTTCAAGCGAAATGAAGCCGTCTTTGGCATAATTGCGCCATGGACCGAAAATGACGAACGACCTTTGCGGCAGGGCCGCCACCCGGTCGAGAAGCTCCCGGGTGGAGCATCCGGAGCCGTTGACCAGCGTCAGTTTGCAACGGCTGAAATCCTGAAGCTCACGCCGGAGCCGCTGATGCATGGCAAGGCCCGAAGGAAGGTCGTCGGTGACGATCATCACCTCCTCGGTATCCGGCATCAAAGCCAGCCCGAGGTTGATGTTTTCCTGCATGTTCCAGCCCACCAGCGTCCCGGTCTGATCGGGATGGCGGGCGGTCTTCTGTTCAAGGGGAACATCGCGGACGCAGAGCACCGGAAGTCCCGGAGGAAACTCCGAAGCGTATTTATCGACCAGCGCGACCGCGTCACCGAGTACTGCGACGACGAAGTCGTATTGTCCTTCGCGGATATTTTTGAGGTAAGGCTGGAATTTGGCATCGAAATCGACGCTGCCGCGGCGGCTGGCATTGAGCTCGAGGCTCTCCACCGCAAAGCGGAAACCGCTGCGGGGCAGATTCTCCAGCAGTTCATTGTTGAATCTGGCCGTCCAGGGGTGATTGAGGTGGAAAGTCGAAATCACCAGAATCCGCACCGGTTTCCGGTCAGCCGCCGCAGCTCGCGGTACGGCTAAGCCGAATGAAAACAGCAACGCCAGATAAAAAATGTAAGCGGCCACAGTACGCAACTTCATAACCAATCCATTGTCCCGGTGGCCGCGGCAAAATATCTGGTTGTTATAACCGCCCGGGCGGATGAAGTTATTCGTCCCTGGCGGTCGCCGTCGGTTCCGGTATTGAAACGGTCTTTTTTTCTTCGAGCAACTTTTTCAGTTCACGTCTTCCCATGTCGCGAATCGCCGCGAGTTTCCTTTTCTGGGCGTCGCCGGGGGTATTCTTGCCGAGCTCCCA
>JBFWIO010000188.1:0-6537 GCA_050255955.1 Victivallaceae bacterium | reverse complement strand
TCCGATCTCCTGGATGCAGCGTTTCGACCACGGCCCGCAGCCGCGGCGTTTGACCAGTTCGCCCATCACTTTTTCGCCGATCCAGCCGGCGAGGGGGCGCTCCCCGTCGTCGATCCCGCAAAAGGCCGGCACCAGACCGGCGGTGCCCATGCCGCCGAAGCAGCTGTGGCCCTCGGCGAGATAAACCGTGGCCCCCAGCGCCCGCGCCGCCAGCGCCGCCGCCACTCCGGCCGGACCGCCGCCGGCGATGAAAACATCGGTCTCGTAACGAACTTGAATTTCTTTCTGGTACAGCATTATTTCCGCTCCAATAAAAACGTTTTAGAAAAAGTACATCCGGAATCGAAAAATACAAGGGGAAAAACAGTCCTTGATTGACTGGCTCAAATTGGATCATTTGAAAAGCCGGAAGATAACATGTATATTGCTTAACGGTGATACCCCCCCTCAAAAACGACAAGGAAGCGATCATGAAACTATTATTCGGACTGACTGTTTTCGGCCTCGCCCTCGGACTGGTCGCCGCCCCGGCGGCGGCACCCCAGACCAAAGAAGAAAAAATCGAAGCCGAAGCCGCCAAAAAAGCCCCGAAAATCACCCCCGACAAAGTGGTCACCTACCGCTCGGCCGACGGCAAGGATCTGGTGCTCAACTGCTTTTTCCCGAAGAACTGGAAAGCATCGGACACCCGTCCGGCGATTATTTTCTTTCACGGCGGCGGCTGGAGCGCGGGCGCGCCGGAGCAGTTTTTCATCCACGCCCGTTATTTCAATGACCGCGGCTTCGTGACCATCTGCCCGTCCTACCGGCTCGGCAAGACCGGCGAAGACATCTACAACGGCGTCGCCGACGCCAAAAGCGCGATCAGGTATATCAAAAGCCACGCCGCCGATTTCGGCCTCAACCCCGACCGGATGACCTTCGCCGGCAGCTCGGCCGGAGCCCATCTGTCGCTCTCGGCAATGCTGAGCGACGAGGTCAACAACCCCGGCGACGACCTCAAAATTTCGACCATGCCGCAGGGGATCATCCTCTTCTGCCCGGTAGTCAATTGCGGCCCCGACGGCTACGCCCCCGCCTACCGCCGGCTCGGCGACACTTATGCGAAGGTCTCCCCCGCGGGCTTGCTCCGCGAGAACATGGCCCCGATGATCATGCTGCTCGGCACCAAAGACTCGATCCTCACCGAGGCCAAAGCCAACGCGTTCGCCGACGCCGTCGCCGCCAGGGGCGGCAGCTGCCGGGTGGTGATGTTCCCGGATCTCAAGCACGGCGCGTTCTACGCCGAAAAGAACTTCCTCGCCGCCAGCGAGGCGATCAACCAGTTCCTCGCCGCCAACAAACTTGGTGACTGATGAAAGGATTCCGACTGCCGCTGATCGTCGCATTGCTGGCGGTACTGCCTTTCCTCGGCGGTCTCGGCGGCGCATTCCTGACCGAGTGGGACGACGGCGGCTTCGTCACGCAGAATGCCGGACTAATACCGGACTGGGAGCATGTCAAAAAACTCGCCACCAGTAATTTACAGACGGTCTACACCCCGTTGACAAGTTTTTCGCTGCTGTTCGACCGTACCGTTTTCGGATTGAATCCGGCGGGATTTCATTTTCACAATCTCGTGCTTTTCGCCCTGGTCGCCGCAGCCTTGTGCCAAATCGGCCGGGAACTCGCGCTGAAACCGGCGGTCGCCGCGGCAATCACCCTCGGCTGGGCGTACAATCCGGCCAAAGTCGAGTCGGTGGTGTGGATTTCGGAGCGGAAAACCTTGCTCGCCGCCGCGTTGCTCGGCTGGAGCACGGTCTGGATGCTCCGAAGTTTCCGGAAACGCCGCCCGAGCTTCGCCGCGCCCCTTTTGCTGGCGCTCGCCCCGCTGGCCAAAGCGGTGGCACTGCCGGGCGCCGTCATCGCGCCGCTCTACAGCTGGAACCGCCGCCCGGGACGGCTCCGCCAAAATCTCTTTTTCGCCGCACCCTATCTTGTTGCCGGAGCGGCGGCAGGAATTTTGATCACCTCGGTGACGTTTACCGAACTTACTTCGCGGCAAAGCGTTTCGCCTCTCAGTTGTCTAACTTTGTTCCTCCGCTATCTCGGCGCGGCGGTGCTGCCCTTTGACCTCAATCCGATCCACCCCGCCGGCGAAACTCCGGTTGCGGCAATGGCCGCGGGAGTGATCACCTTGCTCCTTTTCGGCCTGATGTTCAACTATTCCGGTATGCCGCGCCGTTTGCTGTATTCGTTTGCCGCCATTTACCTTGCGATGCTGGCGCCGGTTCTGGGCAGCGGAGCTTTTACCAACGCCGACTATGCCGACCGTTACAACTTCATTCCCTCGGCGGTGCTGTGGATTTTCGGAGGGGTTCTTTTTCAACGCCTCGGCGGGAAAGTTCCGCTTAGACTGTCAAAAGTGATCTATCTTTATATCGGCTGCGGCGCGCTTGCCTCTTTTTGTTACGTTCCGGTCTACTGCGACAGCGCCGCCCTCTTCTCCAGCGCGGCCGCGGTGGACAAGCCAAACCTCAAAGCCGCCGAGGGCCTGATGCTGGTCGGTTTCAACCGCGAAAACCCGGAATTGCTGACTTTCGCCGCCGCCGCTTTTGACAGGCAGTCCGGCAATTTTACCGCGCGCAACATGGCAACCGCCGCCCGCGCCAAAGCCGCGCATCTCCGCGAAAATTTCACCGCAACACTGGACATGCTGAATTTTCTCGAAGAAGAGCCGCTTCCTCCTCTCTACAGCGCGGAAATTTACTACCCCGCCCTCTTCTCCGCCGCCGTCGATGCCGCACTCCGTACCGGCAATGTTCCCCGCGCGGTCAAACTCCTCAAAAAGCAGCAGCAGCTCCAGCTCGGCAATCGTTTCGACCTCCATTTCAACGCCGGTCTCCTCGCTTTGCTGGAGCACGACAAACCCCGCGCCGCCGCCGAATGGCAAAAAGCCCTCGAACTCCGCCCCGATGATCTCAAACTGAAAACCAATCTCGACGCCGTCAGCCGATGAATGAAAGCATCAGTCACTCCATTTTGTAGGTAAAATATAATAAAGTTCATTTTTCCAGTTCAAAAAAGCTGTTGATAAGTTGTGAATACTTTGTCACCGAATGTCAATAAGGTCGAGTTATCAACCTTTGCCGACAACTTGTCACCCCGGTTATGGACAGGGGAGAGGCATCGCAACTCATTGTCAATCATATTTCCCCTCGACTTATTAACAGAAATCGAATCCTCTTCTGATACTGTATTTATAATTTCTATTTAAGAAGAGAGAGTAAGAAAGCGTCCGGTCCGGTAAAATCGATCCATGCTCGGACGTGCAATCTTTTTTCGGAGATTTTTCGGTTTTCAGATTGAGTTTTTGAAAACTCGAATTAGATTGTGACAAGGTTATTTTTATGAATCCATGCGAGAGCATTTCTGACGGAGGTCTGGAAAATGAAATTCACGGTTAATCGCGAAAAATTGTTGAAAGCGCTGCAGCGGGTCAACAGCATCATCGGCTCGCGTTCGATGTTGCCGATCCTGGGCAATGTTCTTTTCAAAGCTTCGGGTTCAACGCTTGAACTTACCACCACCGACCTTGAAATCCGGATCGGCACCAGCGTCGAAGCCAGCGTCGAAGCCGAGGGAGAAACCACCGTTCCGGCCCGTAAACTCGCTTCGCTGATCGCCTGCTTCAACGGCGCCGACGTCGCCGTCACGGTTGACGAAAATCATCACCTCAAACTCAAATGCGGCAGCAGCAACTTTACTTTGCTCGGCCTCTCCAGCGCCGATTTCCCGGAAACCGTCAGCTTCGAAGCGGTCCGTGAAATCAAAATCAAGGAAGCCGACTTCAAACGCATGCTCAATACCATCTCCTACGCGGTCAGCCCGGACGACAGCCGCAAAGTGCTCACCGGCATTTTGTTCAGCACCACCGGCAACAGCGCCACACTGGTCGCCACCGACGGCAAACGCCTCGCCATGCAGGAGAAAAACCTCGAAATCATCACCGGCCCCGACGGTGACGCAATCATCCCCCTCAAAGCCGCCAACGAAGTCAAACGCCTGCTCGAGGGCGACGGCGTCCTGACCATCCGCATCGGCGATAAACAGTGCTCGTTTGAAAGCGCCAACTTCCTCCTCAGCAGCAAGTTGATCGAGGGTAACTACCCCAATTACAAACAGGTCATCCCCGCCTCCTTCTCACGCATTATCGAAGTAGACTCGGATAAACTCCTGGCCAAAATCGAAACCGTCGCCCAAGTTCTCTCCGACTCCAGCGCCTATATCATTTTGTCGTTCAATGAAAATGAACTCAAACTCCAGGCCTCCAGCAGCGAAGTCGGAGAAGGCACCGACCTCGTCGATATCACCTACAACGGCGAACCCGTCGATGTCTCCTTCAACCCCGCTTTCCTCGCCGACCCGCTCAAATATTGCGACGCCGACAAAGTCAAAATCAAAATCAACGACTCATTCAACCCCGTCGCACTCGAAGCCGGCGAAGGCTTCCTCTACGTGATCATGCCGATCCGCAAAAAATAACCTTCGCAAAAATCGAACCACCCGCAGCGAGACGGGGGAAAAGACAAAACTTTTTAGAAAGACGACACCGACAAAAGTCCGCGGCCGCCCGGCACGGCTCGGCAATCGGCTTCGTCGGGGCGGTTTCGGGAGTTACCACAGGGGGTAGCTCCCTCAACACTACCAACTAGCCCGATAGCCGAATCCATTACCGGATCGACTCTCGAACTTTTGTCGGTGCCGTCTTAGAAAAAGTTTCTTTCTTCTCCCCCGAACCCCCTCATCTTTTACAAAAATTTTTACGTACTGCGCTTTTTCTTTTTTGCGATGCAAAAAAGAAAAAGCGCCGGACACAAAAAGGTTTGAAAAGAAGGAGGGGGTTCGGGGGAGGGAGAAAAAATTTCCTCAAAATTTTTGCTCTCTCCCCCGTCTTGTTGCGGGTGGTTTGTTTTTTGGAGAAAGTTTTTGATGCTGAAGAGTTTGGAGCTTTGGAATTTCAGGAATTACCGGCGTCGCGGGTTTCAATTTGCGGGGTCGGAGGTTTGTTTTTGTGGTGAGAATGGGGTGGGGAAGAGTAATTTATTGGAAGCGATTTATTTTTTGAGTATTTTGCGTTCGTTTCGGGCGGGGAATGTGCGTGATTTGGTGGGTTTGGGGGGGCGGGAGTTTAAGTTGCGGGGGGTATGGAGTTCGGGTGGGGTTGACAAGGTCTTGGAGGTTGAGCAGACGTTGCGGGGGCGGCGTTTGGCGGTAGACGGGGTGGGGGTGCGCAAGTCGAGTGAGTTTATCCGGGAGTTTCGTGCGGTGGTGTTTGCGCCGGAGGACAAGTTGATTGCGTCGGGGAGTTCGGTATATCGCCGGAAGTTTCTGGATATGTTGATCGGGGTATTGGATTTTGGGTATTTGGCGGCGTTGCAGCGGTATGGGGTGGCTTTGGCGCAGCGCAATGCGGCGTTGCGGCGGGGGGATTACAGTGAAGCGGCGGCGGCGGCGTTTGAGCCGGAGTTGGCGGCGGCGGCGGCGGTGATTGGGCCGTTGCGCAAGGTATATTTGGAATTATTGGTCAGAGAGGTGCGGAAGTTTCCGGGAGGGGAGGAGTTTACGGTGGGGTATGAGCCGGACTATCCGGAAAGTGAAAGTGAGTATTTGTTGAAGTTGGGTCAGGAGCGGGAGCGGGAGCGGCGGCGTGGGTTCAGTGCGTTTGGGCCGCAGACGGATGATTTTGTATTTTCGTTGGGGGGCAGGAGTTTGCGGAGTTTCGGGTCGAATGGTCAGCAG
The DNA here is from genome assembly GCA_050255955.1 of Victivallaceae bacterium. Classification (GTDB taxonomy): domain Bacteria; phylum Verrucomicrobiota; class Lentisphaeria; order Victivallales; family Victivallaceae; genus JAVBUI01. Next base: position 756 of record JBFWIO010000188.1, on the reverse strand, counting down.
CGGTTGATCTCGTTGTATTTGAAGATGGCGGAATTTTCGTTGGTGTCGCGGAATTCGCCGGGGGGGGTAGTGGCGTTGGTGGATGATGTGACGTGTGAGTTGGACCGGGTGAACCGGGAGCGATTTTTGGGGTTGCTGGGGCGTGCGGAGCAGAGTTTTTACACGTTTACGGAGATGCCGGACGATCCGCGTTTCGCGGGAATGGAGCGGGTGGGGCTGGGGTGAGGTCCGACCGGTCGGGCGACCGTCGCCCTCGGGTAACCTCGCCGGTCGCTGAAGCTCTCTCGGCTCGGGGCGGGGGGCGGTACGATTCGTAGTTCGGGGCGCGCAAGCCGCCCCGTAATCGCGAGGCGGGTCCTCCGCCGAGCAGGGGTCCAGGGCCACCCGGCCCTGGCGCAGGTTTCCAAAGGGCGCGGAGCCCTTTGGCGGAGGGCGAGGCGGAGCCTCGAGTGCATGCCGGGCGAAGCCCAGCTCACGAAGCCGGAACCAGTTCCGGCGCCGAGCCCGGCCCGAGCGACGTGGGCGCGTGAGCGCCTGCGGAGCGACGCCATCCGCGCGGCGAAGCCGCAACCAGAGCCCGGCGCGCGGGCAACATCCCGCCTCATATATCCGTGCTGTCCAAACTGTCCAAGTCGTCCAAGTCGTCCAAGTCGTCCAAGTCGTCCAAGTCGTCCAAGTCGTCCAAGTCGTCCAAACGACAATATCCAATACGATTGCCGGGGTTATTCTGCGGCTTCGCCGCGCGGATGGCGTCGC
>JBFWIO010000187.1:0-6551 GCA_050255955.1 Victivallaceae bacterium | reverse complement strand
CGCCGCCGACTCCGCCCAGGAGCAGCATTCGCATAAAAGCACTTTTTTGCGGCGTAATGTCGGACATCACCAGCAAACAGCCGATCGATTTCCCGCCGGCATCGACAATCGGCCCGGCCACGAAACGCCATTCTTTGCCGTCGAGATTGATATCATGCCCCTCGTTGTCGGAGTGTCCGTTGGCCGGATTGTGGTTGGCGATCGCGAGAAAAGGTTTCGGCAAAGTTCCCCGCGAGGAGTAGACGGCCACGCTGTCGGGCATCCGATCCCACTCGGATGGACGTCCGAGTTGGCGCATCTCTTTTTCATACTGCGCACGGTCGAGATTCTTTTTGTGAACCAGCACCGCGATCTCGGTATTGCCGCGCAAATGTTCCCGGCTCAAGACACTCTCCACCGACTTGCCGATTCCGACATAGCCGATGATTTTGCCGTCGTCAAAAACCGGCTGGACGCTGCGAAGCGAAATGGCGCCGGTCCGGCCGATCTCGATGCCGGAAACCGCCTTGCCGGTGCGTTCGGCTTCGCAGAGTATAAAGAGATCGGCCTTGTCGCCGTGAAGCTCCGGAGCGTCCATCCGCAGCAAGCAGATCCGATTGCGGTCAAAAAAATCCAAGTGCCTGACATTCAGCGCATCACGCATCTTGAGATAAGCATTATGCCAGCCTTTTTGGAGTTTGGCGGCGTCATCGGCTTTGAGCGCGGCAATGGTTCGGGGATCGGTGGCGATGGCGTCGAGGCACTTACTCATCTCAACCGCCTCGGTTTTGAGGTCTTCGCGGAAAGCGGTATTGATGTTTTCCCTGGCCTCGTTGATCCGCTCATTCATATCGGACCGGTGCTGCCACCAGAGCAGGGCGAAACCGCCGAGCAGGATCAACACCACCATCGCGGTCAAAGGCGGCATCAGCGTCCGCAGCACCGGTTTGTCGCCGGCGTTCCGCTTCTGGAGAATCGCCAGCAGTGTGACCGCTCCGATCAGCATCAGCACCATCATCCCGATCGGCAGCGCGATCCGGGCCGCCACCCGGATATTCCAGTCGCTGGCGTCAACATCCATGCCCAATACCGCCAGCGGTTTACCGTCGGCCGGATTGATGACCGGCACCAGCGCCGAAACCCAGACGCCCCAGGCGTCCGGCAGCGGTCCCTCGACCAGCCCGTCGCCCTGGTCGAAAACCGCAATCAATTCGGGAGACGCCTCATCATAAGGATCGCCGGGAAGCGAAAGCAGCGAAGAGTCGCCGTTCGCGCTCTGGGCGTCGGCGAAAAAGAAAATTTCAGGCTTGTTTTTTTGCTCCGGGTCAAGGCGCCGGCCCATCAGATATACGAAGCGGGCGCCGGCGGTCTGGCGAACCGCTTCAAGTTGCTCGCGCAAACGCAAATAAACCGGATTGGCGAGGTCTTTGCGACTCCCCCCGAGCGTTTGCAGAGGTCGCGCATTCAACGTGCGGGCAACCAATCGGGTCTGCTGCAGCAGCTCCTCGCGCATTGAGCGGTCCGCCCAGGTCAGCATGCCCCAGATCAGCAGCAGGGCGGCGACCACAATGGTCAATGCCACGCCGCCGGCATGAAACAGACTGAAGTCCCAAAATTTACCCAGTCCGGATCGCCCCGGTCCGGCTTCAGCGGAACTTTTGCCTCCCGCTCCGGCGGACGGCTCGGGCGGCGACAGTCGAAAAAAAGCTTGCATACTTTGGCGCGCCTCCATTAAACAGAGCCGTCGCACGTTGAATCCCCCCTCCCCCAGCCCGGACCGGACGCCCGGAATCGAATGAAAACGCGCAACACCTCAGAGTGATTTTCGGTCCTTGACGGGAGAGAGATGAAAACACCGCCCTATCCCGCTTAAGATGTAAAATACACGAGGCAATCGCGAAGTCAAGCCGGAAGCCGAATTTCCCTGGCCCGATTTTCAAGTTCCGGATTTACCCCCGTCTTGGTTGGTTTTCGCATGGTTGCGTATTTCGCGCCGCTCCCGGTGATTCCGTTCGGGACTTGAGAAGACAAACATCGCGCGGTTTCCCCCGCACCCCCTTCCGGCAGATCGGGGAATCAAGCAAGCGTTCAGGGCGCCGGAACCGTCCTTTGTCACCGGCTTCGAAAAAAAAGGCACGAAACGCCGTGGCGCTGCGTGCCGGAACGATAAGGCGGGGAAACGGCCCTTTATTCGATAGCCGTCCAGAATTTGAGCATGTCGGCGCTTACTGTGACGGATGGAAATCCGGAGCCGTAGCGTGGCGCCGCCTCGTTGACGCCGTGGCCGTCGACAAAAACGAAGTTGCAGTTGATCGAGTTGTGCTTGCCGATGACGACGTCGTTGCTGAACCGATTCGGACTCGCAATATAGTAGCCCTGCCGCTCAAAGAGCGTTCCGTCGCTCTTGACGTATCCGACTTCGGCGAGGCCGATGATCCGGGAAGCGTTGCGGATTGTGGCCCCTTTCTGCGACGTCCAGCGCTGGCTGATGCCGCGCGCGCCGCTGGTGGCGGTGTAGCGGTGGCCATTGATCCCGTAAGCCGGATTGAAGCCGCAATATGCGGTGGTCAGCGGATTCGCGGCGGCCGCCAGTTTCCGGTTGTCATTCATCGAGGTCTCGTCGGCATCGGGACAGAGAAAGCTTTTGGCGCCGCCGCGCGCGACCGTTCCGACCAGGAGATTCGTCCACAGCGGATACCAGGAGGCGGAGTTGCTCATAATCGGCGGGAAGTAGCCCTGATAGTCCTCGGTGTAGAGCGCCAGAAAGGTTCCGATCTGCTTGCCGTTGGCAAGGCATTTGACCGCCTTGGCTTTGGCGCGCGCCTGATTCAACGCCGGCAGCAGCATCGAGGCGAGAATGGCGATGATGGCGATGACCACCAGCAGTTCAATGAGCGTGAAGCGGCGGTTGCGTTTGAACATTTCAAATACCTCCTTTTTGGGTTTCTATCGTTTGGGATTTTCGAGCTGAACATGCAGATAAATGCGCGAACCGCCGCAGCCCGGAGTCCGGATCCGGCGCAGCGCTTCATTCAGCGACTGGACGCCGCCGTCGCGCCAGTCCGGCATGATGACCGGAGTCACCGGTCCGTACCCCGGCACCAGCAAAGACTTGCCGTCCATCGAGAGCACGGCGGACAGACAACCGGGAAGTTCCCGGCAGTTTCCCGCGAGATGGGATTCGGCGGAGAGATGAAGCTGAGTCCCGCCGGTGAAAAGATACCCGATATCCGTCCGGGAGAAATCGGTATCGCGGACGATTTCGCAATCTCTCCAGAGCGAGGCAAACACTTCAGCCCGGCGGCGGGTGACCGGCGCGGGATGTGAAACCACCCGGACATGCCCGATCTTCCGTTGCCGGAAAAAGTCCGCGGCCAGCTCCGCGGCTTCAAAGGGATCGAGTGAAACCGGCGACACCAGCCCGCCGAACCGGTGATCCATCTCCACGCCCACGACCGGCATCCGCAGCGGCAATTCTTGATAAATATGGTCGTAACTGCCGACGATGATCACCGCGTCGCATTGATCGTTGAGCTGCCGGATTTCCTCCCGGGCGCGTTCGATTTCCTGCGGATAATAGTAGGGAATAGCATGGACTTCGACGATCACCCCGGCTTGCTGCGCGGCCTCGAGAATCCCGCGCGTGATGTGAAACCCGTAGGTTTTTTCATTGGTGGAATCCTGAACCACAGCGATGCGCGGCGCCGTCGCCGGCAGCACGGATGCACGCTTGCCGACGGCTACGAAGACGCCGGACCGCGCCCGGCACTCAAGCAGCCCCTTGTCGCGCAGTTCCCAGAGACCGCGCCGCGCCATGTCGGTATTGATCCCGAACTGCTCCGCCAGCTTCCGCAGCGAAGGCAGTTTGCTTCCCGGTCTCCAGAGACCCGCGGCAATTTTGGCTTCAATATCATCGGCCATCCGGGAAAATCCGGCTTGTCTGCTTTTCTTTTCAATCATTTTACACCTGATCTGTTAGATTCTGTTTGAATATTATACAACAAAATCAATCTAAAAGCAACAGGCAAGATAAAAATTTTTGAACTTTTTTTTCGGAGTAGCCGGCACTTGATTTGCGATGCCGGAGGAGGTATATTCAAAGGCATTGCCGACTCATTAGCACGACAGGATCGAACCGATGAACCATGCCAAAACCAATGCACTGCGCCTCCTCGAAGCGGAGGCGATCACTTTTGCCCCTTTTGAATATGATGTCTCCGACGACCGCATCGACGCGGTTTCCGTCGCGGAAAAACTCGGCGCGCCGCCGGAACAAGTGTTCAAAACCCTGGTCACGGTTTCGCCGGACAAAGAGTACTTCGTATTCATCATCCCCGGCGACGCCGAACTCGATCTCAAAAAAGCCGCCCGCGCCGCCGGCAAAAAGAGCATCGAAATGATCAAAGCCAAAGAGCTGCTCCCCCTCACCGGCTACGTCCACGGCGGCTGTTCGCCGGTGGGGATGAAGAAACTCCTGCCGACCCGGATCGACGAAACCGCGATCCTCTTTGAGCGCATCTTCGTCTCCGGCGGCCGGATCGGGCTCAATCTGGCGATCAGCCCGGAGGATCTTGCCGGGTTCATCAACGCCGAATTCGCCGATCTTGCCAAATGATTGCGCCGCCGCTGAGAAAATTTTGCCGTTCATTGAGCGGCGTCAAATGGTATGATATACGATGACGGAACCAATTCCCGGCCAGGCTTGCGGAGCCCATTATTTCACCTCCGGTATCGCGATTGCGGTGAGCGAGGTCAATCCGTCGCCGCATTCGCAGCATCCTTACGACCTGACCGGAGTCGAACACTGCCATGATTTCAGCGAGCTCGTGCTGATCACCGCCGGAAGCACGGTCCACCATCTTGACGGCGAAGCGTTCCCGGTCAGCGCCGGCGACCTTTTCCTGATCCAGGGGAAAGTTCGCCACCACTTCGCCGAGCGGGCCAAAGTCGGCATGCTCAATGTCCAGTTCGATCCCGAACAGCTGGCGCTGCCATTCGCCTCGCTGCGGCAGATGCCCGGATATCATGTGATCTTTCACCTCGAACCGGCGCGACCCAACCGGGCGGGAGCCGACCGGCTGCGGCTGGAAAAAGAAAAACTGATCCACGCCGAGGAACTGATCCGGCGTCTGCAGCGGGAGTTGCACGATCGGGCGCCGGGCTTCGAAGCGGCGGCGCTGGCGCTGCTGGTCGAATTGATCGTCTTCGTCGCGCGCAGTTATGCCGAACGGCCGGGGGGCAGCCGCGCGGCGCTGCTCCGGATCGGAGAAGTGATCAGCCGGATCGAGCGCGATTACGCCCGGCCGCTGACGTTAAAGGATTTGGCGGCGACCGTCCACGTTTCGCCGAATCATCTGCTCCGGCTGTTCAAGGCCGCCACCGGCGTGACGCCCGGCGATTATCTTTTCGGCATCCGGCTCGACCGCGCCGCGCGACAACTGCGCGAAAGCGACCGCGCGATCAGCGAAATTGCCGCCGCCGTCGGCTTTGCGGACTCCAACTACTTCACCCGCCGCTTCCGCGCCCGCTTCGGCCAGAGCCCGCGCGAATACCGCCGTCGCGTCGCCGCCACTCAGACGCAGTGACCGTAGACCAAAGAAAAAAGCCCGGAATTGCTTCCGGGCCGAAGATTAGCGGCAAGGGGTCAAGGGAGCACGGCCGCTTCGATGCAGGCGACGCCGGACTTCGGAGCGGCGATTCGGAAGATGCCTTCGGGGGCGTCAAGCGTGTCTTTGCCGATTTCTTTGCCGTCACGGTCGCGGAAAGTCAGGGCGTAACGCTTTGCCGACGCCAGGCCGAGCTTGACCGGAGTAAGCGCGAGATTGGCGAAGCCGCCCTCGGGATAGACCCGGAAGCCCTTGTCGCCATCGGGCCGGATCGCCGCGCCGCCCTTTTCGAGCGAAAAGCCGTCGAGCGCCAGCGGCGACTTGCGGACTTTGCCGTAGCAATACTCGGGAGAACGCACGAAATCGTTGTCAAGCGAGTATGCCTCCACCGTACCGTCCGCCTTGCGGGCGAAAAATCCCGGCGACGGAATGGTGTGAGTCTCCACCGTCCAGCTCTCGCCCGCTTTGTTGAGGTTGGCGAACAAAGTCAGACCGTTGGCGTAGGTGACTTTGATGAAACTCTTGCCGAGGGCGTCGGTGTGAAATGCTTCGGAGCCCGGCATCAATTTTGTCCCGTCCGAATACTCGATCGCGGTCGGGTTGACGCCGAGGTAGTTGCGCTGGACGGCATTGGTGAGAAAATAGATCCGCGGCCGGGCGCTGCCGTCGAGCCAGGCGGCGTTGCCGTAGATCAACGTCGCCGTCACAAAGCGGCGCAGCGCCTCATCCTCGTCGGCGGGCGGATTCCCCCGGAAATACATCGCGTAATCCCCCATCCCGACCTGGATCGCGTGCGGCTTGATTTTGAGCAGCGAAAAGTCAACGATGTCGTCGAGCTCCCGGTAATTAAGCCCGTGCCCGAGATAGCCGTAGATCACATCATAGAACCCGGCGTAAATCCAGTTGCAGCCGCCCTCGGTGAAAACCGGTCCGCCGAAGATTTCGCGGTTGCGTTGCATCAACGCG
>JBFWIO010000186.1:0-6632 GCA_050255955.1 Victivallaceae bacterium | reverse complement strand
CAGTTGGTGTGGATGTTCCGCCCGCTTCGTCCGTAGCCGGCGATCCCGATTTTGATGACTTTGCCCATACGAAATTCCTTTCCTTGTGATAAAAACCGGTTTTTATGAAAATTGGTTTTAAAATTCGGTTTACATTTAAAAATAACCTGTAATTTGTGAAAATGCAATTGAAAAACAAAAAAAATGATTTTTTTCGAAAAATGATCCCGAATAGAGTTGAAATTTGTCAAAAGCGAGTTTACGGTATGGTCAGAGCCCATTCACAACCCGAAAAGGAGAATCGATATGTTAGTCGCATTGTTGGTCATCGTCATGTTGGCTGCGCTGGTCGGTATGATCATCTGCAACAAAAAACAGAACACCGTTGCCGTCGCGAAGCCGATCGCGATGGTCCTGATGATCGTCGTTCTGGTCTGCGGTTTCCTGCTCCTCAAGGAAATGAATATCTTCGGATCAAGCACCGACAATCTTCGCAACAATGAAGCCAAGTTTTTTGCCTCACAGGGTTTTGTGGTCGGCAAGTTCGTCAAGTCCGATCTCGGCGGCGGCAAAGTGCTGCTGATCGCCGACAACGGTTTCGACAAGGACACCCGGATTCCGGCGCTGGTCGAAGCGATCAAAGAAGGCATGGGCGGCGGCGAAGTAGTGGTTGACACCATTGCGCTCCCCGGCGGCGAAGCCGAAATGATGGAGCCCCTGATCGAACGCATGAAGGCCAAGGACTTCGATGCGGTAGTCGACAAATATGCGGATGCCAAGGTCGTCATGTCGCTGGTCGGCGTTCCCCGTGATGCCGCCAAGCTGAAGCTTTTCAACTCCGCGATGAGCGGCAAGGGCCCGGCGCTGGTGCTGCTCGGCTACAGCGAAATGCCCGGCATGGCGACCGCGATCGCCAAGGGCGCGATCGCCGGCGTGGTCACCGTCAGTCCCAAAGCGGTCTTCGACGAAAAAGCGGCCCCCAAGGATCCCCAGGCGGCTTTCGACGTCCGCTACGTGCTGGTCAACAAAAAGAACATCGACGAATTCAAGACCCTCTTCGGCAACTGAGTTTCGCGCGATCCAATCGAGTCAAAAGGCGTCCTCCGGGACGCCTTTTTTTTGGTATGGCACTATGGAAAAAGATCCCGAAAAAAGTCGCGCTTTTCACGAAATCCACCGGCTGACAGGGCAGGCGGTCGGCCGTTACGACATGATCCGGCCCGGAGACCGGCTGCTGCTCGGTGTATCCGGCGGCAAGGACAGTCTGACCCTGGCCCATGTCCTGCATGTGATGAAGCGTCGCTCTCCGATCCGGTTTGAACTCCAATTGGCGACTTTCGACCCGATGTTTCCGGATTTCGGAATGGCGGCGCTGGAAGCTTATTGCGGCGCGCAAAACTGGCCGCTCCACATTACCCGGCTCGACATCGGCGAACTGATCCGCGAAAAGAACTTCGACAACCCCTGCATGATCTGCTCCCGGCTGCGGCGGGGGAAACTCTACGGTCTCGCCGCCCAACTTGGCTGCAACAAACTGGTCCTGGCCCAGCACCTCGACGACGCCATCGTATCGCTCCTGATGAGCATGGCCCGGGGGCAGGGGATCAGTACCATGGGGCCCAATGTGGCGGCAAAAGAGGAGAATATCCGGATCATTCGCCCGCTGATCATGGTGCCGGAGCCGCTGATCGTCGAGAGCGCCGCCAACTTCGATTTCCCGAACGCCGGCAAATGCGCGTTTGCGGAACGGCTCGAAGTCGACGGCGACCGCGCCTACTTCAAACGGCTGCTGACCGGGATAGAGCAGCGGATTCCCCACATCCGCAACCAGATGTTGCGCTCAATGAGCCATCTCGAACCGGAATATCTGCTCGATACGGCTTTTCTCAACATCAACGATGATCAGGAAGAAAAAAGATGATTTCACTTGACCGACTGCATGAAAGTCCTGAAGTTCTGTGGACGGCGCACCGCGGAGCTTCGTATGACGAGCCGGAAAACACCATGGTTGCTTTTGAACGGGCCATCGCCGCCGGGGCTGATTTCATCGAATTCGATCTGCGCATGTCGCGCGACGGCGTGCCGGTGGTGCTTCACGATTCGACCATCGACCGGACTTCGGACGGTTGCGGGAGGCCCGGGCAATGGACTCTCGCCGAGCTCAAAAGGTACAATTTTTCCTATTACCGGTACGGCGAAAGGGCTTCGCAGCCGCATTACAGCGCGTGTCCGATCCCGACTTTTGAGGAAGTGTTGCAAAGTTTCCGCAACCGGGCGGCGATGAATATCCAAGTCTACGCCGATCCGTCCGGAGTGGACAAGATATGCCGCCTTTACTGCGATTATGACATGAGTGACCGCGGGTATCTGACCATCGCCGATCTATCCGTCGCCGAAAGCGTCCGGCGCTTCGCTCCGGAAATCCAGATCTGCCTCACGCCCGGCTGGCATGAACGCGCCGAGCCGGAGAATCTGCGGCTCTCTGCCGCCATCGGCTGCCGCTTCGTCCAGCCCACTGCGGAAAGCGTGTCGGCGGAAACGTTCCAGCTCTGCCGCCAACTGAAGCTGCGGCCGAATCTCTTCGTCTGCGACTCGGCGGAACTCGCCCGCCAACTGGTCGGGCTCGGCGCAAACGGACTGATGACCAACCGGATCGTCGAACTCGGTTCAGTTTTTCGCCAACCTTGATTTGCGATAACTCAAAGAGACGTTCTGATAGATCCGCTGCGGGCCTTCGCCGGGCACGGCAATCCGGCGCAAACATTCATCAAGCGCCATCCGCCCCATCGAGGGATAGTTTCCGGCAATGGTGTCAACCGGGAAGTAATCCGGCCGCAACAGCGATTTGCCGTCGATGGAAAGAACATTGAAGTCATCGTAAAGCAACCGTCCGGTCCGCTCCAGATAAATCTGGGCCGCGCCCTGCGCCCGGGTGCCGCCGACAAATAAATAACCCGCCGCCGGATCATTGAACAACCCAAAGTCGTCCAGACCGTCAAGGTCAAGATCGCGCGGCATCGGCGTCTGATGGGAAATCAATTCACCATGCCCCCGCCAGTATTCCGCAAAGAGGCGGCCGCGGAAATCAAAAGCCGATTTGGGCTCGGCGCCGTAAATGTCGTACCCGATCAGGTGAACCTTGCGGCATTGCAGTTTCAGGAAATATTCGGTCGCCAGCTCCGCCGCCCGCACCGGGTCGAGGTCGATGGTCGAGGCAAAGTCATAGGTGCGGTGCATATTGACCCCGACACAAGGCCGGATATGGGGAAGCGACTCCAGCACAGTGTCGTAACAGCCGAGCAGAATCACCCCGTCGGCGTCGGCGGCCAGCTTGCGGAAAGTCTCCGAACTTGAACTGCGATACTCGGTGAAGTGAAGTTTCAGATGGCAGCCGAGCTCTTCGGCGCGCTCCTGAAGTCCGATCAGAACGTGCCCGCAGTAACTGGTCTGGATGTTGATCGCTTCGATGATCACTCCGATTTTTTTGCCTTTGCGGCTGCGCCGCTGACGGCGGTCGCGAACGTAGGCTCCGGAGCCGCGACGTAGCTCAATGAGGCCGCGATCCTCAAGTTCCTTGAGTTTGCGCCCGACGGTGCTCTGGGGAATCAGGAATTGACTTGCCAGACGCCGCTGCGACGGCAGTTTGGTGCCGGGCGGGAAAGAGCCGCGGACGATCATTGCTTCGAGGTAATCAAGCATTTCGGTATAAATTTTGCTGGATCGCTTAGCCATATTGCCATACTCCTGTCAAGAGGTTCTTGTGCGCCGTTCCCCTACCGTGCCGGTGCGGCGCTTGACCAGCCAGATCTGATATAATTTCCAAAAACAGAGCGAGGCGGCGACCATGAAGAGGCCGCGCCAGAGAAACAACGCCCGGTAGTGGCCGAAAACACTCCAGAACCCTTCGCCGGCGCCGTGTTTGGGACAGCCCTGCTGCAAGACGTCGATCAACTTCCCGCCGATGTAACTGAAAATGATGATGCAAATCGAGTTGAACATCGCCCGCGAAGACGAAAACTGACCGTAGGTGCCGGGGGGATAAAGGTCGATGCTGACTTTGATCCCGTCAATCGAGGTCGGCAGCCCGGCAAGGGTGATCAGCATCATCAAAATCAAATACGTCCAGTACCCCTGGACAAAAAAGAAGCCTAAGAGGCAAAGCAGCGCGATCGCGAACCAACTGTAGAAAAAAACCCGGAAGTGGTTTGCCTTGTCGAGCATCCAGCTCATCGGCAGAATCAGCAGCACCACCAGTCCGAGCATCGCATTGGCCGTGCCGTATTCGGCCAGGGTCATGCCGATTTCGTCGAGGCAGAAGAAAATCATCAGGGTATTGAGACAGAACGAAATTCCGGCGAGCGAAAAGGTGATCTGGATCAGCCAGACGTAGCGGTTGCCGAAGCAGCAGCGCCAGTATTCAGAGACATTGTCCCAGATCCGGGAGACGAGATTCTGCGAATCGGCGCGGCGCGGGGGCAGGGGAGGGTAGTCGCCTTCTTTGACCATATACGTGGTGATCATGGTGACGAGCACGAACAACACCGCGATCGACGGCAGCAAAATATGACTGTAGCCGCGCAGATAGCGTAGCAGGAAGTAGTTGAAGACCATTCCCCCGGCCGAAAAAGCGAGCCGGAGCAAGCCGTAATAGCGGCTGATTACCGCTTTGGGGATCACGTCCGGGATCAGATAATAGGGGGCGGTGGCGACGAAACTGAACGATATATAATAGAGAAACGTGATGATGCCGAAGGCCAGCGTGAGCGGCGAGAGGTGGAGTGTATGACAGAACGCCACCACCCCGGGTTTCGCCTCAAGGTATCGGCGGAAAGCGCCGGCGTAGGGAAGCATGGCGAAAAAAAGGCCCATAAACGGCGCCGCCCACAGCACATAGGGGCGGCGGCGGCCGAAACGTGAACGCGTACAGTCCGAAGAGTAGCTGATGATCGGGTTGAGAATCGAATTGAGCACCGCCGCCAGACTGACGCTGATCAGTATGATTTCGGCGTTGCTTGCCCCCTGGGCTTCCATCAGGAGCGGGATCGAGAGGGCGTAGGCGGTGGTGGTCAGCGAGTGGACGAACCACCCGATCAGCGTGACGGTGAAAACCCGGATCAATCCGGCCTGGTCGTAACGCAGCGTTCCGACAGAATAGATGGTATCAGCCATAATTTCGATTGTTGTTGAACGCGCTTGACGCGTTTCAGACTTTTCGCTCCGACCATTGAAAAATATACAGTAGTAATATAAAGTGATTCATCGTGAATGCAAGAGTTTCGCCGGAAAATCCGCGAGAAAATCATCTATCACGCGCCCCCGCCGCAATCACCCGCCGGCCACATTCCGGACAGCGGCGCGGGCGAACGAACCACGGTGCTTTCGCCCCGCATGAGGGACAGTTGCCGAGATTGAGTTTGCGCCGCAATCGGCGGTCGAGGATACGCGAAACCGCGAAACCGGCACCGAGCATACCAGCAAAAGTCATTATCATGACAATCCCGGCACAGTCGAAAAAATCTATCAAAGCCCACACGGCAAAGAGGATAAACGAGATAACTGCTGTCCGGGATTCGCTCGTCCGGCAGTATTGCTCCACCGTTTCCGGCGAGGGGAGGGGAGTACCGGGCTCGACCGCAAAGGTCTCCAAAAGCGTTGCCCCGCAGCGGTTGCAGTTGCCGGATGAATTGGCCCAGATGGGCGAAAAACGGACTTTGCAGACCGGACAGACCGGAATGGCGCGCTCAAAATGCCTGCGTCGAAAGATCAGCACCGCGGCCGCGAAAGGCAGCGATCCTGCCGTAAAAATCACCTGGCGCTCGATGAAATCACCCTGCCAAAGCCAAACAGCAATGCCGTAAAAGAGTCCTCCGGACAGCGCAAAAACGAAAATCGCAATCGCCAAGCTCCGCCGCCGTGAAGCATTGAAGGCGATTTTTCCGGGGAAACCCGGATTTGAATTTGGCGCGGGCAAAAGCTCGTGTTGACAGAATTGACAGCGTCGGAAAGCGATTGCTTCGTCGGATTCGGATTTTCTGCCGCAAACGGGGCAGGGGATTCGGAGGCGCCTCCATCCGGAAAGCCACGATAGAGCTCCCCAGGCGACGAAATAACCGATGGCAGCCGGGATCATGACCAGCGGATTGCCGCAATATCCCCCTGCCGCCAGGAGTACGGTTCCGGCGAGCGTCCAAGTTAGCCCGGCGATTTGCCAATGTTTCCGCCGCGAATCCTCGGCGGCTGCGGCGGCAACCATATCGATCGTCCCGGAGTTGTCAGAGATCATCAAGCACCCTCCCTTATTTGGTGTGCCGACTTATTTTATCATGTCGTCATCGATTTGCAATCCCCAAAAAAGCGCAATTATTATAAATCTTAGCCTTAAAAATAGTAATATTCTCCCTACTCTATTGTTTGTCAACACATCTCTCCCGCCAATCCCCATATCCGCGGCAGTTGACAATTGCGATAGAGTCAATCCTTTCGTCAATTCCAGATTCCGCTCCAGATTCCGCCAAACGGGCAGGGTGAAACTTGGCGAAAATCTTGCCGCCGTCTTTTTTCGGCGCTGCCACAGCAGTTATTTTCCATATCAGAGCAGGAAGATATAACGTCGCATAATGGGCCTGGATATATGATTACTGCCCGGAGCGTGA
>JBFWIO010000185.1:0-6643 GCA_050255955.1 Victivallaceae bacterium | reverse complement strand
GCCGGTAAACCTGGTAATCAACGTCGCGGTGGTCGATAAACTGCGGCTGAATCTAGTAATTGAGTTACTGATAAAGCATATCGTAAGACGGCAGGTGGCCGAGGTACTGCATACTGTTTCTCCGGGTGATTAACACAAAGATACCCGTTCTTCAGCAAAATGCAAATACCCCGCTTGTTCTTTTCGGCAGGTTTCGGGCGTCAGGGCCCCGTCGGGGAGGGGGAGGGGGCGGGCAAATTCAACAACCCGATCGCCAGCTCAATCCGGCGTTTCTGGTTTTCGCCGGGATTGCTTGCCAGCGCTTTGCGGTAGGCGGCCAGGCTTTCACTGTTTTTGTGCCCGAGCCGCAGGGCTTCGCCATAGTAGAAATAACAGGAGGCGGCCATCTCCGGGAGGTCTCCGATTCGGACTTGCGAGAGTGCCATCTCGGCGCCGGAGGGGTTGTTGTTGACCAGCTCCAGCAAACCGAGGTAATAGAAATAAAAGCTGCTTTTGACCGGATGGCTCAGCACCACTGCCGAGGCTTCCTGATAACGGCTTTTTTTGATCAGGTAATTGACCAGCCGGGCAAAATCGATTTCGGAGAAACTGTTCCGGTAGTTGAATAAATAAATCTTGGCCGGGTCTTCGGTGGGATTGGGCATTTTTTCCAGAGCCAGCGCCCAGTTGAAGTTGTCGCCGGGGCGGACCAGATTGGCCGGAATGAAGAAAAGACCGGCCGCCAGCAGCGCCGCCGCCAGCGGCAGCGAGCGTTTGAGCGGACGCGAATAAAAGGGATAAACCGCCAGCAGCATCAGGGCCGGATAGAGCAACATGCGGTGCCGTCCGGTCGGATAGTAGGCGGTGACCAGGAGCAGCAGCGTGCCGAAATACAGCAGCATCAGCCCCTGCCGCCTGCGCCATTGTCCGCTCCAGAAGAGCAGAACGATCCCGGCCAGCCCGAGCGGCCAGCAGAGGCCCGGTCCCGGCAAAATGTCGAAAGGCGCGAACTTGTCGCTGATAAAGTGGAAATTGAGGTTGTCCGGAATTTCGTAGGGGGCGAAGAGGAGCGGCACTTTTTTGATGAATGCCGAAACAATCCGCGGCGCGGCGGCGGGAGTGGCGGCGTCCGCGTCCTCGGTGATGTCCCACGATTCGATCGAGGCCCGGCTGCCGACGGTGGCAAGATAGCCGATGTTGCCGCCATAAAACGGCAGCGGCCAGCCGAATTTGATCCCGTTGTAAATCCCGGTCGGACCCCAGACCAGAAGCATGCCGAGCGCGAGCGTCAGCATTACCGGCCGGAGCTTGCGGCGGCGGCGCACGAGGTAGACCGCCAGCCACAGCGTCAATGCGCCGACCAATGGCACCGTCGCCGGACGGCCGGTGGCGGCGAGGGCGAGGGCGATCCCGGCGAGAAGTACCGGCCCGTTGGCGAAGCGCCGCCGCCGGGCATTGAGCACCGCCGCCACCGCCGCCGCCGCGAGGAACGCGGTGAGGCTCTCCTGAAGCGTCATCATTTCATAAAGCAGCGCCGGGGCGTAGGCCGCGGTCGCGAGCCCGGCAAAGAGAGCATAAAATTTAGCCCCGGTGAGGCGAAAGGCGATCCAGGTCGCAAGCAGCGCGGTGAGCGTCCCCATTGCCATTTGGCAGCAGACGATCGCCCAGGGCGCCGGCAGCAGGCCCGTCAGCAGCCGGTAGGGGGTCAGCAGAACCTGCCCCTTGACGCAGAGCGCGCCGAGCTCGAGGTGGGTTTTCATATCAAGCCCGTCGAGCTGGTGAAAGACGGCGAGCGGGGAGAATTCCCAATAATAGAAAAATACCACCCTCACCAGCAGCGCGGCCAATGCGACGATCAAATATACTTTGCCGAATGCGGAAATTTTTTTCATGGTGCTATATTATACAGCACTTTGGAACATTTGACAATTGACAAAGGCCAAGTTCAATGGTATTTTTGTAAAATGAGCAGACAAAATCAATCTTCCGGAGCGAATTCCGGGAACCAGCGGAGTGAAACGATGAAAGTTGATATCGTAGTGGCCGGCGGCGGCATTGCCGGCGCGATGGCGGCGGTGGCCGCCGGGCGGACGGGGAAAAAAGTGTTGCTGATCGAGGAAACCGCCTGTCTCGGCGGGATGCTGACCTCGGCCGGGGTGGGGCCGATGATGACATTTCACTCCGGCGACCGCCAGATGATCGGCGGCCTGACTGCCGAGTTGATCGAGCGGCTGAAGACCAAAGGCGGCTCGGTCGGCCATATTGTCGACACCATCGGTTACACCTCGACGCTGACCCCCTTTGACGCCGAGGCGATGAAGCTCGAACTCGATTTGATGTGCGAAGAGGCGGGGGTGACGATCCTTTTCCACTCCCGGGTGATCGCGGCGAAGATCGCGGGCGACCGGATTTCATCGGTAACGGTTTCGACGCCGGGCGGGGTGATCGAAATTGCGGGCGAGGCGTTTATCGACGCGACCGGCGACGCCGATCTCGCGGTCATGAGCGGCGTTCCCACCGACAAGGGGCGGCCGGAAGACGGCAAAATGCAACCTTTGACGATGAACCTCAAGGTCTACAACGTCGATATCCCGAAAATCCGTGCTTATATCAAGTCCCACCCCGAAGAATTTCCGATGCAGCAGGACAAAGTCGAGCTTCTCGACCTTTCACCGCGCTTGGCGGTGGCGGGATTCGTCCCGGCGATCCGTCAGGCGATCGCGGACGGGCGGCTGAGTTTCAAGCGCGAATGCCTCCTCTTTTTCGAAACCGTGAACCCCGGTGAAGTGATCATCAATACTTCGCGGTTGATCGGCGTCGATCCGACCGACCCGGTGGCATTGAGCGAAGCCGAGCGGACCGGACGCAAACAGGCGGCCGAGCTGATGAAATTTCTGCGTGAATCGATTCCAGGCTTCGAGCAAGCTGTGCTGGCCTTTTCCGGCCCGCGGATCGGGGTGCGTTCGAGTCTTCAGATCAAAGGACTTGCGACGCTCAAGGTGAGCGACATCGTCAACGCGGTCAAATACCCGGACGCGGTGGTCTGCTATTCGTACCCGATCGACATCCACAGCCCCTCGGGGAAACTTGAGGAGAACTACTCCTACCACCTGAAGCCGGGCGAATATTACACCATTCCCTACGGCGCCCTTTTGAACGCCAAAATCGCCAATCTGGCAGTGGCCGGTCGTTCAATCTCAAGTGAATTCGGAGCCCAGGCGGCCTTTCGCACCACCCCCTGCGTGGGAGCCATCGGCCAAGCCGCCGGAGCGGCGGCGGCGCTGGCGCTGGAAAAGGGCGGCGACTTCGCCAAAGTCGAGTATCCGAAGCTCAAAAAAATTCTGCTGGAACAGGACGCCTATTTGTTCTGAGTTCCCTTGTCCCGAATTCCAACCCGGAGGTCATCAAAATGAGAATTGGTGTCATTCAGTAGAAGTGGGAATCGGTGCTCAGAATACAATTGCAAGTGCACCACTTCGATTTTTGGGAAAATTATTGGCGCCAGTCTTTAAATCACCTTGCTTATTGGTGACGGGATCGGAGCCAAGACGCAACAAGGGACGCAGAAAATTGCCCACCTTCGCTTGCAATCCCCTCCCTGAGGCGGGGATGCCAACGGCTGAAGCTTCTCCGGAAAATATTCAACAAATTTAAAATCAAACTTGAAAAATGTATATTAATGTGGTATCTTATGATTGAAATCATCCAATCAATGAGGTAAAGCCATGATTCAGAGGGAAATTCAAGCGCAGTTGCAAAAGTTGGCCGGTATGTATCCTGTGGTCACAATTACCGGTCCGCGGCAATCCGGGAAGACCACGCTGGCCAAAATGACTTTCCCGAACTATCGGTACGTCAGTCTCGAAAATTTTGACGTGCGGCAAATGGCCGGGGCCGATCCGAAAGGATTTCTGAAAAGCTATGCTCCGCCGGTGATCTTGGATGAAATCCAGCGGGTTCCGGCTCTTTTGGGATACATCCAGACGATTGTCGATGAAAAGAAGGATTGCGGGCAATACATTCTGACCGGCAGTCATCAGCCGATGCTGGGCGAAGGAATTTCTCAATCGCTGGCCGGACGAACCGGAATTCTGCGGCTTCTGCCGCTCTCGATCTCCGAACTTACCGCGGCGGGGATCGCGATGGAGCGCGATCAATATATTTGCACGGGGTTCATGCCCCGGCTTTATGATTCGCCGCTCGACGCGAAGAATCTTTATCGCGACTACTTCGCCACCTATGTGGAGAAAGATGTGCGCATGATGCTGAATGTGAAGAATCTCGGCGCGTTTGAAACGTTTGTGAAATTGCTGGCCGGACGGGTCGGACAGTTGATCAATCTGTCATCGCTGGCTGGAGATATCGGCGTAAGCGTGCCGACGCTCAAGGAATGGCTCTCGGTTCTGGAAGCGAGTTTTATCGTCTGCCAGCTTCCATGTTATTATGAGAACTTCGGCAAACGACTGGTCAAGAGCAAAAAACTTTATTTTTCCGAAGTCGGCCTTGCCGCGTGGCTGTTGGGAATTGAAACGCCGGAACAGGCGGCGCGCGACCCGCTGTTCGGCGGACTTTTTGAAAACATGGTCGTCATGGAAGCGATGAAGGCCAGGTTCAATGCCGGAGAACTGCCGAACCTCTATTTTCTTCGGGATTCGCAAGGACTGGAAGCCGATCTGGTATATCAGAAAAGCCACAACGAACTGATCCCGGTCGAAATCAAAAGCGGTATGACCTGGAATCAGGATTTCTGCAGGAATCTTCGGAAACTGCAAAAGCTGTCCGATAAATTTGCTCCGGGATATGTGGTTTACGCCGGTGATCTGACGCCTGAAATCGAAGGAATAAAATTCCTGAATTTTATGAATACGGCATCTCTGGTGAGGGAATCGTAAATGACAGCTCTGGAATACGGTTCATCAAGTAACTTTCCCGGCGGCATTGGAGCGGACGAAATTGCGAATGCCGACGAACGGCAACGCTGGTTTGAGGATTATTTTCAGGAATTGCCCGAGGATGACTTGAAAACGTTCCGATCCGATTCTACTGTTATCGAAGATTTTTCGTTTCGGGCGAAGTTGGTAAGCGTAATGGGGCGTTTACAAATACGGCGAGGCCGCCCATGCAAGAACAAAAAATGCCAATAATTATGGTGATAAATAAATAATTAATACCTTTTTATGAAGAGTGGCACGGCGGACGTTGGATCATGATTGCCCGAATCCTAATCAGCTCAAAATGGTGACGGTATGTTGTTTGTCAGCAGTGCGCATCGTGATATTCCGCGATAGCGCGCAATGGCAACGAGAAAACAACAGCCTATGGAGGAGACGAGCAATCCAAAGGAGACCAACTGGAGACGCTCGGGAATGACACTGGAGCAACTCTTCGAATTGGGTGACAGAGCTCCGGCGGAAATCTCCAACATGGGGTAACGCCCCGTACGTTTGATTGCAAATGCCGCCGAAGACCCGGTTTTTTTACGGATCATTAACGATGGTGTCGAAAATGAATGCGCATGCGATAATCACTGCGATTGAACAAACATCTTCCGATCTTGCTCAAGTGGAAAAGATGCTGCGGCAAGAAGATCAAGTCATAGCCGGAACTTTATGCAAGCTGATTGGCCGTATCTTTTGGGGGATGCAAAGACCACTGATTGACGATTGCCCGTCTCTCTCTTCCCTTGCGGTGGTTGGAGAAAAATATAAAAAATGCATATGCAGGATTGTTGAGTATGACCGCGGGGCTCAAAAATGCAATGTGATAAAATCTGCAATTCCTGCCGAAGAGGCAAATCGCGTTCTTGCTGAAATTAGTAGTAAAACGCATGAAAATGCGGATTTGTCTTATACTTTGGAAGTGGAGCATTGCTCTTCGCCAGACGATGACGTTGTTGGCACATTGCATCAGGAGAGCGAAAAGTCTGTCAGTCCTGGATGGCAGTATCGATGCCGGATAGAATCGAAGGCGCGAGCGGCGCTGATTGTAAAAAAGTTGGAGAAGGTGTCTTCCGATCTCGGACGGCAAGCGTTCATGCTGAATGAAAATAAAAAAATGGCGGGAATTATAAATCAAACGCTTGGAGATATTTTGACTGATGTATACTATCCAATTCTAAGGGTTTATCCATCTCTTCTCCCCTCTGGGTTGGCAAAGAAAAATAGTACGTATCGCGTTGTGGAGCACCATTGGGATTCCGGTGCGAATTTTGTAAAAAAATCAGGAATTTTATCCCAAAATGCAAATGATGTTTTGGCTGAAACGGAAAATGGAATTCCCGCCAGGCAAGATTTTTTCTTCTATCTTGAGCTCGAAGAAAATTAGTATTAATAATCGGTGTCGTTCTTCCTAAATACAATTAAATAGAAAATTACATTAAAAAAAATTGGACTGAAAATCAGTGGCCAATTTTAATTTATTAGAAAAGACTTCTGCCGAATGGCATCAATTTAAATACCAATATAGTAATACCAATTTAATATTTAAAAGGATGTTTACTGAATGGCGCCAATTTATATTTATCTATCTGATCCATTAAAATATGTAGGCATTGTTGTTGTTTCGATTGCAATGACTTTGTCGCTCCTTCGTCACGGATATGCCGGGAATGATATATCGCCTGTCCCTGATAGTTTTTTCCCGATCATAACTTTGAGTGGAATAT
>JBFWIO010000184.1:0-6648 GCA_050255955.1 Victivallaceae bacterium | reverse complement strand
TGACCAAATGGCTCTGCCTTGCCTTTGCTTTCACGCTCGCCGTCACTTCCGCTCTGGCAATCTCGGTCGATGTCAAAAAGAAACCCGGCGATTCCGACTGGGTTCCCACCTCCACAACCGTCCTCGAAGACGTATTCGACTACACCGCCACCCAAACCCCCACCGCCCGCGACATCTACGGCGGCAACCCCGGCAACCCCGGCAAAGCCACCGGCTTCTTCCGCGTTGAACCCTCCGGCAGTCGCGACTTTCGCTTGCGCGATCCCCTCGGTAACGAATTCTTCTCCATCGGCGTCTCGGCCGTCAACCCCGGCAAAGGGCCCAATGCCCTCAAAGCCGCCGCCGAACGCTACAACTCCGACCGCTCCGCCTGGGCCCGCGAAACCGCCGCCCTGCTTCACACCAATTATTTCAACACCCTCGGCGCGTGGTCGGATTTCGCCTCTTTCAAAGCCTCTTCCGACACCCGCTTCCCCTACTGCACCCAGCTGAGTTTGATGGCAAGCTACGGCAAAGAGAAGAAAATCACCACCGTCCGCCCCGGCCACGCCGGATTCCCGGATGACTGCATCCCGGTTTTCGACCCCGAATTCGCCGCTTTCTGCGAACAGCGGACGGCGGAATTGCTCAAGGATACCAAGGACGACCCCTGGCTCCTCGGCCATTTTTCCGACAATGAACTGCCCTTTTCCGGGACCGCGCTCGACCGCTTTTTCCGTCAGGAGGCTGGTTCCCCCGGCCGCCTCGCCGCTGAA
Source organism: Victivallaceae bacterium (assembly GCA_050255955.1). Classification (GTDB taxonomy): domain Bacteria; phylum Verrucomicrobiota; class Lentisphaeria; order Victivallales; family Victivallaceae; genus JAVBUI01. The sequence continues at coordinate 5,893 of JBFWIO010000184.1, read as the reverse complement.
AAATGGGCCGCCGAACGGAAACTCCAACCCGATGCCGACGGTAAATTCGACGCCTCAAGCAATCGCGCGTTCCTCGGCTTCGTCGCCGAAACCTACTACCGGATTGTTTCCGAGGCCATCCGCAAGGCCGATCCCAATCACCTTTATCTTGGCAGTCGCCTCTACAGCAACAACCGCTCGCAGCGCGAGGTGCTCGCCGCCTGCGGCAAATACGCCGACGTGGTTTCCTTCAATTTCTACGGCCAGTGGACGCCCGATTCGGGCATCATGACCGATTGGGTGAAATGGTCCGGCCGCCCCTTTATGATTACCGAATTTTACGCCAAAGCGATGGACAGCGGTTTGCAGAATTTGAGCGGCGCTGGCTGGGTGGTGCGGCGGCAGCTCGACCGCGGGTATTTTTATCAGAACTTCACCATCGGCTTGCTCCGCCAGCCGGGTTGTGTCGGTTTTCACTGGTTCCGTTATCAGGACAACGACCCCGACGACACCGCGGTCGATCCCTCCAACCGCGATGCCAACAAGGGTATCGTCGGCATCGATTATTCGCCCTACGGTCCATTGCTTGACCGGATGCTGTCGCTTAACGACAACGTTTACAAGCTGCTTTCCTTTTATCGCGGCCGCTGAAAAAAAGACCGGCTCCGGAGCAAAAAAACCGGAGCCGGCAGTCAAGCGTTTTACTTGGTATTGAAGGCGGCGTCGAACTGGATTTTTGACGGCTTGAAGTCGATTGAGCGGACGAAGCGGCAGGCGTCCGCCGCGCCGTATTCGCGATCCATCCCGCAGTCTTCCCATTCCACCGAGAGCGGCCCGGCGTACCCGGCGCGGTTGAGTGCGCGGATAATGAGTTCAAAGTCGACGTCGCCATGTCCCGGACTCCGGAAGTTCCAGCCGCGTCCGGTTTCGTCGAAGTCGAGGTGCGAGCCGAGGATGCCGCTGGTCCCGTCGAGCTCCAGCGCGGCGTCCTTGATGTGGCAGTGGTAAATCCGGTCCGGGAAAGCGTCGATGAATTTGACCGGATCGAGCTGCTGCCAAAAAAGGTGGCTGGGGTCAAAGTTGAAGCCGAATTCCGGCCGGTTGCCGATCGCTTCGAGTGCCCGGCGGGCGGTGACGAGGTCAAACGCGATTTCGGTGGGGTGGACTTCGAGCGCGAATTTAATGCCGCATTCGGCGTAGACATCGAGGATCGGGTTGAAAGAGTCGGCGAAGAATTGAAAACCCTGCCTGATCATTTCCTTGGAAACCGGCGGGAAGCTGTAGAGCATGTGCCAGATCGGGGAGCCGGTGAAGCCGTTGACCACCGGGACGCCGAGGTTGCGGGCGGCGCGGGCGGATTTTTTGAGGTGTTCGATGCCCCATGCGCGTTTGCCTTCGGCATTACCGGCGAGGTGGTCGGGGGCGAACATGTCGGAGCGCGAATCGTTATTGGGGTCGCAGACCAGTTGGCCCGAGAGGTGGTTGCTGATGGACCAGACGCCGAGGTTGTGTTTGGCGAGGGTTGCGCGGATGTCGTCGCAATAGGCTTGGGACTCGGCGGCGAGATCGACGTTGAAGTGGTCGCCGCGGCAGGCGAGTTCGAGTCCGTCGTAGCCCCAGGCGGCGGCTTTTTTCGCCAATTCGGCTAACGGCATATCGACCCATTGTCCGGTGAAGAGGGTAACTTTTCTGGCCATTTGGAACTCCTTGCAAGTTGCGATGTTTGGTTTGTACTATAGGGGTGTTTCGGGGGAATTTCAACTTGCGGAGCGGAAAAAGTCGGACGACCGGCCGACCGTCGGCCTCGGGGTAGCTTGCGCGCCCCGAGTTGGGAATTACGCGTTTAGCCCGTGGAAGTAGTTCGTCCACGGCATCCGGGTACAGCGCAAACCAAGCTTGTGCGGCAATGCCAAATGCGCCGGACAACGCGCCCCGGCCGCCTCATACGCTTCACGCAACAACCCCCGCAGCACTTCCCGCGATTGCTCCATCTTCGCCAGCGTCGCCTCGCGGATCCGTCGCGGATCCGGCGCATTGCTCCGCCAATACTCCACCGCTTCCGCCACCGCCGCCGGATCGTCCGGCACGTTTTTTACCGCAAACTCCGGAAAAAGATAATCCCGCCCGCCGATATTTTCCGTATTCACCAATGGCAGACCGCACAGCAAATATTCCGCGCTGACAAACATCGCCCCCTCTTCCTGCGACAGACACAAACCACACCGCGCCGACTCCATCGCTCGGTACATCAAACGCCCCGGCACCACCTCACGGTAATGCGCGTGCTTCAACATAGTCAGCGTTTCATCAACAAATGCCTTCTGACGCAAATGGAAACTTCCCACCAGATACAGCGACTCCACCCGGCTTGCCAGATAGTGCCGCTTGAACGGCGTCACCCGCGCCACATAAATCGCGTCGAACTTCTTTTCGATTTCGGCCAGCGGATATTTGCGCTCGTCAAGAAACGCGTTCTGGTGACAGAAAATTACCCGCAATCCGAGCAAGCCAAGCTTCTCCACCTCCACCGGACTGTTGGCCAGGATGGTTATCGCAAGACGCGGCCGCTCGGCGGCGATCGCCTTGAGCTTCTCCGCAAAAGGCAACGCCGTCGCGTCCGTCTCATGCTGCCAGCCGAGCTGGAGAAACAGAAAGGACGGCCGGTCCGCCGGAATGTGCCCTTTGAACTTATCCCAGTTGGAGGTGAAGTCGTTATCGTATGCGAAAAAAATCAACGGCCGCCGGCTCAGCACATGACACGGCAGGTAGCCGCCGAGGAATTTCTCGCGAATAAACTTCCGCAGTCCGCTCATTTTGTTTCGGCAGGTTTCTCGATTTTCGGAGGAGAAAGCTTTTCGATCGCCTTTTCGATCTTCTGAACAGGCGGGATTGCTTCCTTGGGATTGTCAACCGGCTTCAGGAGCGGCAGCTTGTCGAGCGGCTTTTCCGGCTTTTGCTCCGGCGCTTTGGCGGCGTCAGCCGCCGGTTTGACCGCCGCGTCCGCGGGTTTCACGGACTTGGCATCGTCGGCCGGTTTCGCGACGGGCGCTTTGTCGGCGTCTTTGTCGCTTTTTTCGACTGCATTGCCACCTTCGATCTTCTGCTGCGTGCTGGCCAGCGGCTTGGTGGTTCGATTGAGCACGTCAACCTCGGACTGGGTCATCGGTTCAAGCTTGAGATAAATGTTGTTTTCCTCCAGCTCCCAGGCTCCGTTGGTCATCAACCCGATCAGCGGGAACAGCAACATGCCGCCCCAGGCATCGACCTTGCCGGTGTCGTTCAAATGATAGTCCACCACATAAAGCCGGGTCCGGTAGTACGGCTTGTAGGCAGTGATCAGCACTTCCCGGCTCGGAATCACTTCGACAAACTGCGGCGAACTTGCCGGATACTCGACCCCGTTGATGATCAACCGGCTGTCCGGCGGATCGGTGGTCACGGTGATGATCTGCCGTCCCTTGTTGAAAATCGAACAGCCGCAGAGCATTGCAAGCCCGACGGCGACCAGCGGAGTGGTGAAGCGATTCATATTCATTTCTCCCGGTGATTGGTGCGTTTTTTAATGATTTCCCATCCTCCGGCGAGGATGAGACTGAAAAGCGAAACCGCCAGCGCCAGTTTCTGCGCTCCGGTATTGCAATAGATGATCCGGATGTCGTCCCCGTCGTAGTCTTCGGGAATCACCAGATTGAATTTATGATCCGCGAAATCCAGCGCGAAACGTTGACCGTCCTCAACCGATTCGGCGCGGTAACCGTAATAAGGCGTCAGCGGGAGTTCCAGCTTGCCGCCTTTGCGGATGTCGTCGATGTCAATTACCAGCACCCCGTAGCGCGGCCGCTTGAGCTCGACCGAGCCGACCCGCAAGCCGTCTTTGGCAACCGGTACCGGGGCGTCGGAGAGGTCGTCCAGCTTCACCCCCTGCTGCAGATAGTGCTGGCCGCTGGCGCCGAAACGCTGAATCATCGCGGCGTCGAAGTTCCGCAGGATCTGTTTTTCGTGGATTTTCGCGGCATAGGTGTAGGCGGTGTTGATGCTCCAGGCGAATCCGCAGCCGATGATCAGAATCCAGGTCCAGCGGAAGCGGTCACCGATGCCGTCCTCGACAATCTTGCCTGCCAGCAGCCCGCCGGAAAGCGCCAGAAAGGCGGTAGCGGGCAAATAGCAGCGCCACGGGAACTGGATCGATGAAAGTGAGCGCATCATCCCCTCCCACGGCAGGAAATTGGTCGCCGCAAGCAGAAATGCGAAGCCGGTAATCATCGCCGCATCACGGAAACGCCCGGCGGGTTCATCCGAAAGCTTGACCCGGAACCGCTGGAACATCACCACCAGAAAGATGATTCCGATCCCCGGCGGTATCCAGTATTCGAGCTTCATGTAGGGAAGCTCCAGAAAAAGCCGGGTGAGCGGCACCGCCGACAGATGCACCGGCGACTCCATGGTCTGCCCGGTGAGGTTGAACTTGAGATGGGCCAGCTGCTCGAACATCGGGATAAAAGCGAACGCGGCCAATCCGGTCGCCAGCGCCCCCGCGAGGCCGATCCAGAACAACCGCCGCCAGTCGTGGAGCAATCGCGGAAAGGCAAAAGCGAAAAACAGCGAGGTGCCGATCGCCATCAGGACGAAAGTGATCGAGTGGGCGTAAAAAAGACCGGCGAACCCGAACGCGAGCGGCATGAAGTCCGACGCCCTGCCGTAGAGCACGTTGTAAATGCCGAGGAGAATCCACGGCACGAAGACGAACGCAGTCACTTCCCCGAGCGCGGCGCGGTTGAAGACGTCGGTCGCAAAATAACTGCTCCAGACATACAGCAGCGCGGCGGCAAAGGCCGCAAAACCGCTTTTCTTTCCGATCTTCCAGCCGGCAAAAAACATCGACCAGCCCGCAACAAGGCCGCAGCCGAGCAGAAAAAGTTTGTAAGCGGTGATCAACGGCACCCCGCAGGCGGCCAGCGCCGCCGGGAGATACACGGTCACGTCGGAGTAAAAGAAGCCGACCCCATAGCCCATCCGGTGCACCGCGTCGTAATTGATCCAGGTCGGAAAAATACCCCCGCGAAGCGATGCCGCCACCCCGGCGATCCGCGAGAGGTGAAAGCCGATGTCATGTCCGGCCGGAATGCCCGGCAAGAGCAGAACTTTGAACCCGCCAAGGATCAGCACCGTCAGCAGCACGAAGTAAAACCGGGGCGGACTGAATTTGCCGTAGATCCGGTCCCAGAGTTTCTCAAGGGGAGTCAGAAGGTCAGTTTTCATCGCCTTCGCTCCGCAGCCGCTGTTCAATCTGGAAGCGCGGCCGGTGCTTGACTTCCAGATAGGTTTTGGCGATGTACTCGCCGATCACGCCGATCGCCAGCAGCTGGATGCCGCCGAGAAACAGCACCACCGCCATCAGCGACGTCCACCCGTCAACGGTGTGTCCGAAAAATTTGACGTAGAAAATCCGCAGCATCATCAACGCGCAGACAATCAGCGACACCGCGCCCATCGCGCTGATCAGCCGGATCGGCCGGGTGCTGAACGAGGTGATTCCGTCCCAGGCCAGCAGCAGCATTTTGGTCAGCGGATAGTGGGTAGGCCGGTCCGCTTTTTTGCGCTTGTAGAGCACGATCGACTGACGGTAGCCGAGCAGCGGAACCAGGCCGCGCAAATACAAATTGACTTCGCCGTAAGCCGACAGCGCCTCGATCGCGCGGCGGCTCATCAGCCGGAAGTCGGCGTGGTTGAAGACGGTTTTGACCCCCATTACCGACAACAGCCGGTAGAAGCTCTCGGCAGTGAAGCGCTTGAAGAAAGAATCGCTGCTGCGGTCGGAGCGGACACCGTAAACGATGTCGCACCCGGCGAGGTATTCGCGCATGAATTGATCCAGCACATCGATGTCGTCCTGCAAGTCGGCGTCGAGCGAAAT
>JBFWIO010000183.1:0-6656 GCA_050255955.1 Victivallaceae bacterium | reverse complement strand
CGGTCAGGGTATTTTCGTTCATGGTTGCCAATTTGGAAAAATGCCGTCAGATGTGCTGAATCAGGACAATCGTCTGGTCGTCGCTCTGTTCGGCCTCATAACTGCCGACTTCTTCGAGGATGAGGTTGATGATGCCGCGGGCCGATTCGCCGCTGCGGCACCCCTGGCGGAAGAGCTCCTCAAGCCGGGGCAATCCGAATTCCTTGCCGTCGGCGTCGATCGCCTCGGTCAGACCGTCGGAAAACAGCAACAACGCCATTCCCGGCTCAAAGGCGGTCGAAAAGGTGTCGAATTCGGCGAGGTCGTCGGGCATCATACCCAGCGCCGAGCCCTGCGGCATGATCGTCCGGATATGGTCACGGACAAAGGTCACCAGCTCGGTGTGTCCGGCGCGGCCGAATTCGAGAATTGAATTTTTGCGGTCGAGAAGACAGCATCCGAGGGTGATGAAGCGGTCGGCGTCGGTGTCGCGCAACATTTTGGAATTGAGTTCGCGAAGGAAATCCTCCAGGGTGACGAAGTTGCTTGCCAGCGCCCGGATCATGCTGCGGGTCATCGCCGAGAGCATACAGGCCGGCACCCCTTTGCCGGCGGCATCGCCGAGCACCACCATCAGCCGGTTTTCGTCGATCTGAACGAAGTCGTAGAAGTCGCCGTTGACCTCCTTGGCCGAACGGGTGAAGGCGGTCACGGCAAACTGATCCCAGTCCGGGAACGCCGCCGGCAGTAGCGAAAACTGGAGCTGACGGGCAAATTCAAGCTCCTGGTCGATCCGTTCACGGCGGCTGATTTCGCCATAGGAGTGAACCAGATCGAGCGCCATCGCCATTTGCGGCGCCAGCAACTGAAAATTGGCGAATTGCTCGTCGTTGAAGGCCACCCCGCTGTGGAGGCGGTTGCCGAATACGCAGCACGCGCCGACCACCGTGCCGTTGCTGCTGAGGCCCATCGCCATTACGCTGCCGCAGACATTGGTGTCGGGATATTCGTCGAAGCGCGGATCCATCGAGCCATTGGGAATAAGTTCGGGGTAGCTGGCGCGGGCGATTTCGCCGATGAAGCCGTTGCCGAGGGTAATTCGTTCGCGCCGGAGCGTGTCGAAGAGCTGGTCTTTGCGGGAAAGCAGAATCCGGTTGCCGGAGTGGATCAAGGGATAGGGGCCGTGCATGCCGACCGCAATCAGCCGGTCATCGACCAACTCGTAAATCGCGGCGCTGTCGGCGAAACATTGCTCGGCAAGGTAGCGCGCCGCGACATGCATTGCTCCCGCCATCCCCCCTTCGCCGCGCATTTCGTGGAACATGCCGGTCAGGAAGTGGTCAATGTTGCAGTTGCCCTCACGAGCACTCTGGAGCTCAATCGAGAGCTCGCTGCTGCGTTGTCGCTCGCGCAACAGCAGCGCCACTGCCGCCGCCACTGCCGCCGCGAGGAATATGATCAGTAAAATCATGGCAGATAATTGCCTTATAAATAAATACAACCATAGAGCCAATTTCAAAACTCTTTGCGGCGCTGAAAAATGCCCGCCGCGTCCGGCTTGTCCGACCTTTCGGGCTTTACCGCTGCGGGTAAAGCCGCTCAATGCCGGACGGCGGCGGCCATCGGCGATCATTTTTTCATCATCCGCAAATACTTTTGAAATCGGCTCGCCAACTCAAATATAGCGTTGTTTGCGGCAAAGTCAAGCCGAAGGGCAAATTTTTTTCAGCGGGCATTCCGCACAGAGGGGATTGCGGGCGCGGCAGAATTCGCGGCCGTGGAGAATGAGCAAATGCGAGAGATTGCACCAGCGCTCCGGCGGTACGGCGGCGGTGATTTCGGCTTCGATTTTGACCGGGTCGGCTGCTTCGGTCAAACCGAGCCGCCGGCTCACCCTTCCGACATGGGTGTCAACCGGAAAACCGGGAGTGGCAAAGGCATTGCCGAGAAGGACATTGGCACTCTTGCGGCCGATCCCCGGCAACCGTATCAGATCCGTCAGCGCAGTCGGAACTTCGCCGCCGAACTCGTCGCGGATCATCCGCGCCGCGGCAACCAGATTGCGGCTTTTGTTGACGAAGAGGCCGCAGGGATGGATAATTTCGGCGATTTTCTCCGGATCGGCCGCCGCCATCGCCCCGACGGTGCCGTAGTCCCGAAAGAGAATCCCGGTCACCTGGTTGACCCGTTCATCGCGGCACTGGGCCGAGAGCATCACCGCCGCCAGCAGCTGGAACGGCGTTTGGTGCGCCAACGGGCAGGCGACCTCGCCGTAGCGGGCGAAGAGCATGCGGTAAATCTGATCGAGTCGTTTTTTGCGTTCGGCGGTGGTCATGGTTGAAAAAAAGGCGGCCGGATTTGAGTCCGGCCGCCGGGGGTTCAGGCTTTGGCGTGATCGACGATGTTCTTGAGCATCCGCAAACCCGGCTGCTGGCTTTTTTCGGGGTGAAACTGGGTGGCGAAAATATTGCCCCGGGTCAGTGCCGACGCAAAGTCGCAGATGTAGTGCGTTTCGAGCGCCACATCCGCCGGGTTGTCCGGCAGCGCGTAGTAGGAGTGGACAAAGTAGAAGAAATCCTCTTCGCCGATCCCGGCGGTGCCGTAGCAGGGGGTTTTCACCTTGACATTGTTCCAGCCCATGTGCGGGATCTTCTCGGTCTCCGAGACGAAGCGCACCACTCTGCCCGGAATGATGCCGAGTCCGGCGACGCCGGGGGCCTCCTCGCTTGAATCGAGCATCATCTGCATTCCGAGACAAATGCCGCCGAAGACCTTGCCGGAGGCGGCGAATTGGCGCAACGGCGCGACGAAGCCGCGCTTGACCAGATTCGCCATGCCGTCGCCGAAGTGGCCGACGCCGGGCAAAATGCAAGCCGAAAATGTCTCAAGTCTCTCCGGGCTGTCGAGCAATTCGAACTCGGCGCCGACGAATTCCAGCGCCTTGCCCACCGAGCCGAGATTGCCCATGCCGTAGTCGATCAGGGCAATCATTTACACGCCCGAGAACGCCGAAAACGCACCGTCAACCGGCAGCACCGTGCCGTTGACGAAGCCGGCGGCTTTGTCGTCAACCAAAAAGAGCAATGCCCCGACCAGATCCTCCGGCGTGCCGAAGCGGCCCATCGGAGTGTGGGCGAGAATGGTGGCGCCGCGCGCGGTCAAACTGCCGTCGGGATTGGTCAGCAGCGCGCGATTCTGGTCGGTCAGGAAGAAACCGGGCGCGATCGCGTTGACGCGGATGTTGACCTTGGACAAATGCACCGCGAGCCACTGGGTGAAGTTGCTGACCGCCGCTTTGGCACCGCTGTAGGCCGGGATTTTGGTCAGCGGGGTGAAGGCGTTCATCGACGAGATGTTGATCACCACACCGCTCTGGCTCTCGGCCATGCCGCGGGCGAAGACCTGGGTCGGCAGCAGCGAACCGAGGAAATTGAGGTTAAAGACGAAACCCACGCCGGCCGGGTCGAGGTCGAAGAACGTATTCACGTTTTCCGGCTTGTTGACCAGGTCTTCCGGGAACAGATATTCCTTTGACGTGGTCCCCTTGGGGTGATTGCCGCCGGCGCCGTTGATCAGGATGTCGCATTTGCCGAAGGCGGCGCGGATTTTGGCCTCGGCGGCGCGCAGGCTCTCCAGTTCAAGCACGTTGGCGGCGACGCCGATTGCGGTGCCGCCGGCCTTGGTGATTTCCGCTGCCGCTTTGGCCGCATTTTCCTCGCGCAGATCGAGGATCGCGACTTTGGCGCCGCATTCGGCCAGCGCCTGGGCCATCACACTGCAGAGAATGCCGCCGCCGCCGGTGACAACCGCGACTTTTCCGCTCAGATCAACTTTGAATGGAACACTCATTTTTTTCTCCGGATTTCTGAAGGTTGATAATATAACCGCTCATTACTGTAACATCAAATCGCAAATATGCAAAAGAATAAACCGATTTTTATTGACCGATCTTGAGTAACGTCGGGTCCGGTCCCGATACGATCCGCCACGCCCCGGGCCTGCCCCGCAGCAGGTAAAAGAGTTCACTTCGGCCGGGAACCGTCTTGCCGGGCGCGAGCGCTTCGGCGATCACCGGACTGGCGAGCACCGCATAAATTCCGGGTTGGCCGACAAAATGCCGAGCCTCGTCAGCCGAGTTGAGACGGCTGCCGCCGGCGATCCGGCCGTCTTCACCGATCCTGACGGCAAAGGCGTCGTCGCCGACCGGGAGCTGCTGGACACCCCACTGCTTGACGTAGAGCGGCATCGGTCGCCCCGCCACCAGCAGCGCGGGGTAGGGATCGAGACTGACCCCGAGAGCCGGCGAAAGCCCCACCGGATTGTCGGAGCGGGTACGCAACAGGGCGGTCAGCGCCGCTTCGGCCGGTTCGGAATCGCCGGCCAGCCGGCGCGGATCGGGAGCAGTCGGAGCCAGCAGGTTTTCCCCCAGCGGGAAGCGCGTCCGGTGATCGATCCCGAGCAGTGCGAGGATGGTGGGGGCGAGGTCGAAGGTCTTGGCCGGGGTGGCGATGATCCGCGGCGGTCCGGCGTTGAGGGCAAAGGCGATCAGCCGCCGCCGGGAATTTTTTTCCAGCACCGGTGACAGGGTGTTGCTTTTGGCGAGGTGGTCGGTGAGCACGACCACTACCGTATTTTGCCAGCCGGGATCGCGGCGGAGTTCGGCGACGAAGTTGCCGAGCCAGTGATCGGTGGCGAAGATCGCGTCCAGCAGATTCGGCCGCCGATCGCCCCATCCGGTGTATTTGGGCCCGTCCGGCTCGGTGAACCCGTCCGGATTGTGGGGATCGATGGTGACCAGAGCCAGCATGAACGGGCGCCCGGCGGCGGTCAATTTCCTGTAGCGCTCCAGCCCGAAGCCGAAGAGTTCACGGTCGCGCAGGCCCCATTGGCGCACCGGCGCGCCGGGCTCAAGCAACGTTCCGGCATGATCGACACGGTCGACGCGCTGGCGGTCGAGGAAGACGTTGAGTCCGCCGAAAGCGGGGTCGCAGCCGACCATGAAGTTCTCTTCGTACCCCGCCCGGCGCAGGATCGACAGCACCGTTTCCAACCGGCTGCCGAGAGTGATGTCAAAACCGTGACTGCCGCCGTCGCGACGGTCGTCGGCACGCAGCAGGTGCGCGGTGGTGAGCACCGATCCGGTGAGTGAACTGTAAATTCCGCCGACCGTAAAATTGCTGTGACGCGCCTCGGCGACATCCGCGAAGACAATCGCTTCGTGCTGCATCATGCCGCTGATATTGGGCAGCAAACCTGGAAAAATGCGGGGCTGGAGATAGCTGTTTTCGACGCTTTCGAGATAGATCAGAATCAGATTTTTGCCGGGTTTGAGCGGGCCGCCGCCATCGTCGGGGGGGGCTTTGATGCCGTACCGGGTCATCGCGGCGGGGTCAAGGCGCCGGACGGTCTGACCCTCGCGGAGTTTGGCGGCAAAGGTGAGTGCGCCGTGAAGTGTCCCTCCCGGCAGCAGCAGCAACGCCAGGCCTGCCGCCGCCGCCAGCCAGGCCCGTCGCGGCGGAAACGTTGTCTTGCCGCTCTTTTGCCGCCAGCCCCAGGCGAGCAAAGCCAGACTTGCGGTGAGCCAGGCGAAGGCCAGCGCGAGCAAACCGGCAAACCCGCCGGTGCCGTGCCGGAGCGTCTCCGGATTCAAGTGAAAGTAGAATTCAAAGGAAAAAGTCCGACGCGAAAAATAAAAACTGACCGTTTCCAGCAAAGAAAGTGTCGCAAAAGCGAAATTAACCCCCAGCATCGCAACATAGCCGGTGAATCGCCCCGGGAGCGCCAGTAAACCGGCCGAGAGCAGGGTGATGCCGAGCGCTCCGGCCAGCCGGGCGGCGATCACCAGTGTTGTGCCGTCGCCCGCCAACGCGCCGTCCACGAGGGCGAAGACCGCGTATGCCGTCAGCGATGTCCATATACCCTTGCGCATTTTACTTGATCCCGCGGATATTCCAGTGGCCGGGGTTGCCGGTCAGCAACAGGAGTTCGGCATTGGGGAGCGACTGGTGGTGGTCGATCAGTTCGGCGGCGATTTTTTTGCCGGCAAGGACGATGTAATGGCCGGGTTTTTTGAGGAAGTTGTGCGCATCGGCGGCCGGAGCCAGCCGCCGGTAGCTGTCGAGCTGATGATCAGGCGTGATCCGGACGGCGAAGCATTCATTGGCCGCAGGCAGACTCTGCGCGCCGCTGTTGCGCTCAAAAAGCGGAATCTGGCGGCCGCCGATATCAAGCGCGGCATAGGGCGTTTCGATCACTCTGACTTCCGGATTCTCCGGCAGCTTGCCGAGCGACATTTTGCGGTTGGCGGCAAGCAGTGTGTCCTCGGCGATCGCGGAGTCGCCTTTGAGGCGGTTCGGATTGGGCGAATCGAGCAGGTTTTCGCCAAGCAGGAATTCGCCGTTGTGCTCGACGCCCAGCAGCGCGAGGATGGTGGGCGCGAGGTCAAAGGTCTTGCCGCGCTCGTCCAATACTCCGCGGACGTCGGCGTTGAGGGCAAAGGTAATCAATCGCCGCCGCGGATTGGCCATCACGATCGGCGAAATCGCGGACGCGCGCGACAGATGGTCGCTGGAGACGACCACTACGGTATCTTTCCAGGCCGGACTTTTTTTCATATGTTCGACGAATTTGCCGAGATAGCGGTCGGTCGCATGGATTGCGTTGAGGATTTGCAGTTC
>JBFWIO010000182.1:0-6698 GCA_050255955.1 Victivallaceae bacterium | reverse complement strand
GGAGGCGGTCGAACTTGAGTTTGTCGGTGACGGCATGCTGGAACTTGCCGAGGGGGTGACGCTGACCGTCAATGGCCCGCTGCGGGCCGGCGAGCGGCGGATCTTTTGCGGTTCAGGCCGGGTCGAGGGAGCGGTCAAGGCTGCTTGCATCCTGCCGCAATGGTTCGGCGCAACCGGCGACGGCCGTACGGACGACTCTGGCGCGCTGCAGCGGGCGGCCGACCTGGCGCGGAGTTCAACTGCGCGCAAACTGGTGATTCCGCAGGGCGTTTACCGGATTGAGAACAGCGTCAAATTCCGCTGCAACATCGACAACTACGGTGTGCTCCGTCGGCCGATCGAACCGGACGAGGCGAAAAGAAGCGACTTCAGCAACACCTATATGGCCTCGTATCCGGTCAAAAAAAACGTGCTGATCTCAATCGTTCCCGACCAGGAGCCGGTTGAGCTTGATCCTTCCGCTTTCGGCGAAATCAGGGCCGGTGAATTCAAGCTTGAGCGCTTCGCCGATATCCCGCTTGCCGCCGATCCGGCAAAGAAAATCACCCTTGAGCCGGGCGGCACATTGATCGTCAGCGGCACCGATTTCTTCACCGCCCGGATGAATATGAAAGGCGACGAGTTCTACACGCCAAACGACGTCGCGATGGTGGTGTCGCCGCGCGGCGACGTCTTCCCGGAATTCTGCTTCAACTACCGCGCCGCCGACGGCAAGGGCGTGGCGTGGGATACGCAAAAGCAGTACCGGCGCGGAGATTACGTCACCGTGGCGGGCGAACTCTACAAGGCAAGCTTTCCCTCCGGTCCCGGAGCGAGTTATCGTCATCCCTTCAAGGGCAAAGCTGAAATCGGCCCCTCGTCACCGGCGTCCGGCGAACGCAAAAAGCTGATCTATCCTGATAAAAGCGAAGATTCCATCCGGCTCTGGGTCAAGGTTACGCGCTCCATCCGATATGTGCCGCCGCAAGCGCCATTGACCATCAACAACCTCCGGATCGAGGGCTTTATGGAAAACTCCTCTCCCGGCTTCAAGCCGGTCCTCGCCGCGCTGGCCGCCAATACCCGGAGCTCTGTGACCTACAACCGGCTCCAGGTCGCCGGAATCGACCGGCAGATGATGCTTTCGACCTTGTTCTCGGTCACCAACTGTGCGGCGGTGACGTTCAACGACGGAGCGTTCTCCGGCGCAACCTTTCAGGGGCTCGGCTACAACATCCTCCATAACAACGCCGCTCACATCGTTTACAACAACTGTGTTTCGATCAATGCCCGCAAAGGCATGGCCGGGCGGCACGGCAAAAACATCACCGTCAACGGCGGGTTCTACAATGTCATCGACGACCATTACGGGATGAACTACACCATCCGCGACGCCGAACTCAACGCGCTCTCGGTCGGCATTCCCGGCTATTGCACACCCAAAATTGAGCTCGAAAAATGGTTCTTTGAGCCGAGTCACGCACTGGTTTTCGCCGGCGGCAACATCACCGTCGAAAACTGCCGCATCCGCAACGCCGAATCGATCTTCCTCAACCGGGTTGATGTAGGCGATCTTTTCGGTACGATTACGCTGCGTGACATTTCAGTCGAAGCGCCGCGAGACTTCACTATTTTGAGTTACCGCACACTTGCTGATTTCGACTACGCCCATAGCGTTCGCACTCCGGCGCGGCTGGTGATCGACAACGTGATTGCCACCGGTTCCGGCCGGGGACGGCTGCGGATCGACAACTTCACCGGAACCGTCGTCCCGGTCCGGATCAACAACTGCGACCCCGTCGGCGAAGTTCTGATCAATGGCGGCGACCTCCGGATCAGCGACTGCCGTTTGCTCAATGCCGCGTTCAAAGTCGGAGCCGGGAGCCGGCTGTATTTTCGCGACAATCTCTTTGACGGCGCCGTAAGCGGTCTCGATGCGGCGGCGGTCGGCGGGAATTCCGGCAATACATTCAGCAATGGCGCAACACTGCCCAAGTGAGGAAAACCATGGTCAAATTCACCTCAAAATCGGAACTCATCTATCAGGATTTGCGCAGGCAGATCGCCGAAGGTTCGCTCGCTCCCGGCGCAATGCTCCCGACCACCGGCGAACTGGTCGAACTCTACGGCGTTGCCAAGGAAACCATCAATCAGGCGATGAAACGCCTGGTTGCCGAAGGATTGGTCCGCCGTCTCCGCGGCGTGGGAACCGCGGTCCGCGGCAAACCGGAAGCATCGCCGGACAGCCGGGACATCGGGTTTTATCTCCCGATGTTCGGACGCGACTGCGCCGAGCCGATCATCGCCAAAGCGCCGGAATTCGCCGACATTTTTGCCGGTGCCGCGACCGAGGCGGCAAAACGCGGTTACCGGTTGACCATGATTCCCCACCTCGGCGGCACCATGGAGGAGAATATCCGGCACTATCAGGTCAACCATATCATTGTTCACGGCGGCGATCCCGAAGTTTTTGAGCAGTTTCTGCTTGGCGATCTCTCGCGCAAGCTCGATTATATGATGATCAACCGCGAAGCTGATTTCGGCTCGATCAACTACCTCGAGGAAGCCAGTGTGACTGAAATCGCCCGGGTCCTCCGCGAACTTGCCGCCGACTGGGGGCATCGGCGGATTGCTCTGATCGGTACCGACGAGGCGCGTTTCGCTTATTCGCGCCATATTCAGGCTCATCGACTGGTAATGCGTGAGCTCGGCAGTTATTCGTCAGCGCTGGTCAAGCGGATTCCGGAACAGATGACCGACGCCGATTTCGAGATTGCGATCGATGAGCTGCTGCGTCTGGATTCGGCACCGACGCTGATTTTCGTCTACCGGACCCGTTTTCTCGCGGGGACGCTGCGGGCGCTGGCGCGACGCCAGATGAGAATCCCGGAGGATATCTCGGTGGTCACCGCCGAAAACGAAGACATCGGAGAATTTGAGTTCGACGGATTGCCGGTCACCAGCTACCGCTTCCCGACCAAACGCGAATTCGGCGTGCTCGCGGTGCGGCATCTGGTCGACCTCATCGAAAAACGCGCCGAATCCCCGGTCAACGCGGTACTGCCGTTGGCTTACCGCGAGGGGCAAACTTTGCGGCCGGCCAAACCCGACTGATCCCCGGCTCGCCCCTGACATTCAATCCCCGCCCGCGACATGCTTCCGGGCGGTCTTCCATGCCGCCTCAATTCAGGGTTTTTCGTGCCCGGATTGACTTGAAATACTAAAAAATAGTCTATCAAATTTCCAGCTCGTACGTCAAGTCCGTTTGACTGGAAAAAAACAAGGAGAACGGAAGATGAGAAAAAAGAACTTCACGCTGATTGAACTTCTGGTGGTGATCGCGATCATCGCGATCCTCGCGTCGATGCTGCTGCCCGCTTTGAATCAGGCCCGGGAAAAAGCGCGCCTGACCCAGTGTCTCAACAACTCCAAGCAGATATCATCCGCCACGACGATGTATTCCGGAGATTTTGACGACTTCCTGGTGCCGGGCTTTCTGCCGCTGCCGAACTATTGGAATACCTCGCAGGGGATCCGGCCCTGGACCGAGGCGATGGGGAGGTTTTCGGAACGTTCCCCCTGCAATTACGGGCTTACTTTCATCAAGAAGGATTACTTCAAGGGCATCACTTGTCCCTCTGAAATCAAAATTTCAAGTTACAACTACGGTTCCTACGCAGTCAACCAGTGGCTTCACGGGAGTTTCACTTCGGCGGGGTTGATGCACGCGACCTATATCACCCAGAAGGTCAACCGGATCGGTCAGCCGTCGCGGGCGATGTCGGCGCTGGAGAACGCCCGGCCGGATTCAGCCACCTGGGCCTATCCCAACTCGACTTCCAACACCGCTTATACGATCGACGGGCTCGACTACAATAACGGATTGTCGCGCCATGCCGGACTGACCAACATCGCTTACATCGACGGCCATGCGAGCACCGGCAACAGCCGCGCCCTTTTCGGCGACAGCGCCAACGCGGTCTACAAACTCACCTACGGCCTCGCTTCGCAAAAGGCGAACTGGTACCGGGCAGGTTATTGAAGGATTGCGCCGAGGTGTTTTTCCGCCTCGGCCAGCCGTTTGAGCAAGGCGGCGCGAACCGGCGCCGCCCGTTCCGCAAAGGTCCGGTCATCAAACAGCCGTTCGACATTGGCGCTGAGCGAGACATAATCGATTCCTTCGGTCGAACCGCAGGTCGGCAGGCCGAAGGCGGCAAGATAGGTCGCAATTTTGCTGCCGCGCGCGATTCCAACCGCCGGAACCAGGTGGTTCAAGCCGAGAATCATCAGATGCAACCGGCTGCTGATGACAATCCGGCAACGTCCGACTGCGCACTGAACCTCCTCCGGCTCCCTGAGATCAAGCAGAATGGCGCGGTCGTGATTGCGCATTTTCCGCTTGAGGTCGCCCATCAGCCTGAAGTCAGTGATCGGGTTCATCGGGATCATCACCCACAGCAGTTCGGGGTCGGCCGCGAGCATCTCATCCATCCAGGCGGCGAAGCGGTCGAGGTCGCGCACCGGACTCTGTGCGGATAAACAGAGGGCGACTTTTCGCTGTTTCGCAAGAAACAACTCTTTCGCTTGCGGTGAAGGCCATTTCAGCGAATCAAAAGCCACCTCCGACTGGAGAATCGCCGAGTCGGCGCCGGCGAGCGCCGCCGGAAAAGGGCCGCAGAGCCGCAGAGCCCGGAGTGAATCCGGGTCGCGGAGCACCACCAGCCGGCAACCGGCAAGCGCCTTGCCGAGGCGGCGGCGGATTTGCGCGGCAAGTTTTCTTTCCCAATGCGCGGCGAGGTCGAATCCGGTCAGTTTGCCCACCAGCCGGCTCAGCATGAGCCGCCGGCCGGAGAGCTTGAAGAAAGCCGGATTGAAGGTGTCGTTCATCCCGACATTCCAGACCGCGGTCCGGACTCCGGCGCGGTGTGCCATTTCCAGAAGCGAACACCCGAGCGCCGGATAGTCGGAGAGGCCGGTCGCTCCCGACCAGAGAAAAAGATCGAATCCCTTGACCGCTTCGGCGAAGCTTGACAGTGGCTGCGCCGGGTCGAAGCCGTAGAGCGGAATGGTTTCGACCCCGAATTTCAGCCGGCATCCGGTTTGATCTTTGGTTGAAACCGTGATTTTCGCGTGCGGTGAAAGCCGCCTGACGATGCCGATTACGCAGCCGAGAATCGCTTCGTCGCCGATATTGTCGCATCCGAGAGGGATGCCGCCGAGCAGGATTTTCATCATGCTTTCCTTTGCTTCAGGATTTTTCGTCTGGCCCAGATTGCCGCGATCAGGGCGAAAACCAGCATCAACTGATAGAAATTGCCGTATTGCTTGAGGCTCCACTCGATCACCGACTGGCTGTAATTGGCAAAAAGACCGCTGGAAGCGCCGATCGAAATGCCGAAGCAGGACGCATTCCGGAGATAAAAGGTATTCCAGATCGACAGTACGAAATAATAGAGAAACCACAGCAACAGCGCGCCGAGACCGATCCACCCGCATTCCGCCGCGACCAATAGATAGATCGTTTCGACGATCCCGCCGTAGGGTCTTTCCTCGGCGACCGCCGGATTGGTATTCTCGTAGAGTTCAAGTGCGTATTTGCCGCCGGGACCGGAGTGGGCGCTGAAGTTGTTGGCGCCGACGCCGAACCGGTAGTCGTTGGCCATTCGTTTCGCCGCGATCGCCAGGAATACCCGGGTGTTGGCGGAGGCTTCCGGGGCGCGGGTGAAGCGTTCGATGATGCGCGGCGCGGCGATCGCCACCAGAACCGCTCCGGCCACCACGCCGGCGCCGATAAAAGACATTTTCTGCTTGGTGATGCCGTTAAGCGTGATCGATCCCACTCCCACCAGCGAGATTGCCATTGCGTAGCTCAGCATGCCGCCGCGCGAATAGGTGAACAGCGACAATAGCAGCGTAGATAAAACTCCGATTCCGAGAATCGCCATTTTGAGCTGGCTGACTTTTTCGTTGAGCATCACTCCGAGCAGAATCGAACCGAACAACGCGACATAGAGCGAAAGCGAGTTCTGGTGCGGCATGGTGCTCGGAATCTGATAGTGTCCGCCCTCAATGTATTTCTGGTAAAGGGCGAACAGCAGCATGAAAAACACCGTCCCGCAGATCGCGTAGATTACCGTCCACAAATTTTTGTGATTGATAATGAAGTTGTAGACGGCCACGAAATAGATATACATCCAGAACATCTTGAGGATTTCAAATCCCCACTGCGGGAGGAAGAGCGCATTGGTCACTGAAATGATGCAGAAGAGATAGTAAATAAGATATGTCCATGCCCCCGGCGGAAAGAAGCGCTTGGTGGTAGTCTTGCTGAAAAAAATGCTCAGGAACATCACCGAGGCGGAAATATCCACCATCGTCACCGCATAGCCGCGCGCGCTTCCGCGCCAGTCCGGCAGCGGTGCGATATGGATCATCTGCATCGTACAGGTGAAAAAGACCATCAGCACAAATGCCGCAACCTGCAATTTCCGATTTCTGGCGGCCAGCACCGACCAGATCGGGATGACGATCAGAAAAATCAGCAAAAATGCGATGGGCTTTATCATGATTGATCAGTTATTGCCGTAAACGCTTCCGCTCGGGTTGCCGAACGGGCCGGCCAACATGCTGAGCGACTGGATGGTCGGCAGGATTTTACGCACCATAATATTCCATTCCGAGAGCCCGTCCGGCGGGAAATAGACGATGTCGTTCGCCTG